>NZ_LGUG01000004.1:0-300000 GCF_001274715.1 Aneurinibacillus migulanus
AGCTGACGAATACTAATCGGTCGAGGGCTTAACCAAACACATGCGCACGTTCTTCTGATTCAGTTTTCAAGGTGCAATTATCCTTTGATAAGGAGCCATTAGCTCAGTTGGTAGAGCACCTGACTTTTAATCAGGGTGTCACTGGTTCGAGTCCAGTATGGCTCACCATTTTCTTCTAAAATATGCGGATGTGGCGGAATCGGCAGACGCGCTAGATTCAGGTTCTAGTGGTAGCAATACCGTGGGGGTTCAAGTCCCTTCATCCGCATTTTATATTCTGCGGACATAGCTCAGTTGGTAGAGCACGACCTTGCCAAGGTCGGGGTCGCGAGTTCGAGTCTCGTTGTCCGCTCCATTACTATTCATCTGCAAAACGTTGAATCATCTTCTTCGTTCAGATGAAATCAGTTGTACCCGTAAGGGTGCTCCATTACTATTCATCTATACAATGATATATGTGCCCGTAGCTCAATCGGATAGAGTGTCTGACTACGAATCAGAAGGTTGGGAGTTCGAGTCTCTCCGGGCACGCCATGTTTTTCGGGAAGTGGCGCAGCTTGGTAGCGCATCTGGTTTGGGACCAGAGGGTCGCAGGTTCGAATCCTGTCTTCCCGACCATGTTACTATTCATAATTATGGCGGTGTAGCTCAGCTGGCTAGAGCGTACGGTTCATACCCGTGAGGTCGGGGGTTCGATCCCCTCCGCCGCTACCATATCCTTTTATTTTGCACCTTTTTAAGGTACAATTGCTATATAAGTAAAGTTTTGATTTGTTATGCGGAGGGATACCGAAGTGGTCATAACGGGGCGGTCTTGAAAACCGTTAGGGCGCAAGCCCACGGGGGTTCGAATCCCTCTCCCTCCGCCATATATTTTCATTTGTGGCGGCCGTGGCGAAGTGGTTAACGCATCGGATTGTGGCTCCGACACTCGTGGGTTCGATTCCCATCGGTCGCCCCATTATATTATTTATGGAGAAGTACCCAAGTGGCTATAAGGGGCTCCCCTGCTAAGGGAGTAGACGGGTTAAACCGTGCGAGGGTTCGAATCCCTCCTTCTCCGCCATTTGGGCCTATAGCTCAGTTGGTTAGAGCGCACGCCTGATAAGCGTGAGGTCGGCTGTTCGAGTCAGCCTAGGCCCACTCAATCTATATGAAGAAAAGAGACTCCTTGATTTGGAGTCTTTTTTTGTAGTTATCCATAATATGAATACTAAGGCTTATCTTTTCATACAAAAAAAGCAACCTGCATAGTAGCGGATTGCTTTTTTTGATTACGTTAGAGGGCTGGGGCAAATGGTCGCTTGTTTACTTCCGTTTTTACGTATGAATTCTTTTGTAAGGAATACCTCTAGTTCTGAGAATGTCCATCCCAGTGCTTTTGCGAATTGCTCCAATTTTTCTTTTTCTTCTTCCGACATATAAATCTCAATACAGGATTCTGTTGCCATGTTGTACTCATTCCCTTGATGATTAATAATTGCCTTATTATCTTTACACTTTTCTATAGGACATGTAAATACTTTTTATTTGTTTCCAATTATAACCTATCATTTTATAAAAGGAACTGGTATGATGAAAATGTCGAAAATTTTTGTTATTGACAGAATACATTTGCAATGTGAAGGAGGACAAAGCTGGATGGCAGATACACAGACAGCGGAATACCGTAATATTGTATACGAAGTTGATTCCTCGGTTGCCTACGTAACAATGAACCGGCCAAATAAACGAAATGCTCTTTCTCTGGAGCATATGCAGGAACTAATCCATTGTTTCGAAAGCATTGCACAAAGCAAAGAAATCTCAGTTGTTATTCTAAAAGGAAGCGGTCCGGCTTTTTGTGCAGGTCATGACTTAGGGGAGATGGTAGATCAAGACCCTGTCTTCTACCGCAATCTATTTGATGTATGCACAAAAATGATGGAGACCATCCAATCCATCCCGCAACCGGTTATTGCCCAGGTTCATGGTATTGCCACAGCAGCGGGATGTCAACTGGTGGCTACTTGTGATTTAGCTGTTGCAACGGATGACGCTCGCTTTGCGACGCCTGGCGTAAAAATCGGGTTGTTCTGTTCCACTCCTATGGTAGCGCTTTCCCGTGCAGTAGGGCGTAAGAAAGCAATGGAGATGCTACTGACAGGTGAAATGCTTTCTTCGGAAGATGCCGTCATGGCAGGCTTGATTAACAAAGCTGTACCGGCAGACCAATTGGAGGAAGCAACGAAGGCTTTAGCATCAAAAATCGCTCAGGCCAGTCCGTTTACTGTAGGAATCGGCAAACAAGCTTTCTATAAGCAATTAGATATGTCGCAATCTCTGGCCTATTCCTACGCTAAAGAGGTCATGAGCCTCAATGCTACTGCAGCCGATGCGAAGGAAGGTATCTGTGCATTTCTTGAAAAACGTCCGCCGAACTGGAAAGGCTGTTAAGATAGTAATGAATACAACAAGAAAGGATGGGGCGATATGAAAAACGAATTTGTCATGAAACAGTTTGCTATTGCCAGAAGCCGTCTGTTGAGCGCTTTAGAGAACGTAACAGAGGAAGCGGCCAGCCAAAAGCCGGAAGGATTCAACAATAATATCCACTGGCATGCGGGACACATCCTTCTTGTAACAGAGAAATTTTTCTTTAAGGCTCCTACTGGAGCAAGCGAACTTCCTGAGTTGTACGATGAATATTTTGCTAATGGCACGAAGCCGGAGGACTGGAAGAGTATGCCTCCTTCACTGCAGGAAATCATCGAGCTACTTACAAACCAAGAGAAGCGCATAAAGGAAACTGGGATCACTAATCTGGATCGAGAGCTTGATTCTCCACTTAATTTCAAATCTGGACTAAAAATGGGTACGACGGGAGAATTGGCGAATATGGCGATTTACCACGAAGGGGTACATACCGGCTATATTTACGCCATGAAGCGACTCGTCACCAAACAAACAACAAATGCGTAGAAGGATAAGCCAACATGCGTCAACTTACGGAAATCCAAGAAGTCGATACCTTTCTTTCTTCATATAAGATGAGCTTTCTATATATTTCTCAAGAATCCTGCAGTGTATGCCATGCCCTGCTGCCAAAGGTGAAAACAATGCTGGAGGCGTTCCCGCGTCTAGAAAGTGTATATGTTCGTATGGATGATATTCCAGAAGTGGCAGGGAGATTCTCGGTCTTTACTGCTCCAACCTTGCTTCTTTTCGTGGAAGGAAAAGAGATCGTACGTAAGGTACGCTTCGTTGTCATGCAAGAATTGGAAGCCGATATAAGAAAGTATTACGATTTAGTTATATAGATGACAGGTATGATATAAGGCAAGGGCTGATTATACAGCCTTGCCTTATTTATTTCTCTGCATATATTGTATCCGGACAAGGATAAAGAATAAATGAAACAAAAAGGAAGCATATATCGTATAAGTAACCAGAAACCTAATTAGGCTTCTGAAAAACCCTATGGTAAGATAAAAGTATGCCAAAGGAATGATGGGGTGAAGCTCAATGAAAAAATTGCTGACGACCGTATGGCGCATTGTGCTGTCGAGTATTATCGCATGCGGAAGTTTGTTCTTGTTTTTCTTTTTGTTTAGTAAATTGTTTATGCCCGCTTTTTTCGCAAGTATCGTGGTTTTCGCTCTTTCAATGTGGATAAGTGGTCGACGATATGCGACTTCTGAAACGCATGATTTTGACATGGACAAGCAGGACCGTGCGTACGTGAAACAAAACTTGCGGGAAGCCCGCAGAAAACTGAAGAATATCCGCCGCCTGCAATTCCGCATTCGTTCCATCACTATCTGGCAGAAAACATCACATCTATATAAAGTGGCCCGCCGTATTTTTAACATTGTCGAAGAACAGCCATATCGTTTCCATTCTGCACGTACCTTCTTCTCTAGCTACCTTGATTCTACTATTACCATTCTGGAAAAATATACGTTTTTAATATCACAACCTGTACGAAACACTGAAATGATGATGGCGCTAAAAAAGACAGAAGCGATGTTGGATGACATTATCGCTGCGTTGGAAGAAGAGTTGATGCAGGTACTATCGGATGATGTGCTGAATCTGAACGTGGAAATCGAGACGATGAAAAAATCCCTCGATACGCGGCCGCAGCATACGATTACCATACCGAAACAGGAAGAACATAAGGATGAAATCAAACGATAGCAAATAAAATGTGTTAGGAAGAGAGGAGAGACAGCGGATGGAATATTCAACTGAATACCCGGTATCAGCGAACGATGCGAATCCTTCACTTTCATTAGAACAGAAGATGCGGGTAAAAGAATTGGCCCGCTTGATTTCTCCCGCTCATCCGCATACACTCGTGCACTATGGGGCTGACATGCAGGACAAGCTAGCTCGTCTGGCTGATAATATGCTAAATCAGGTGCGCTCCCATCAGGCTGAAGAGCAAATTGGAAATGTCCTACATGCTTTGCTTAGCAAATTACGGGAAATTAATCCAAATGAATTGCTTACACCACAAAGGGGATTTCTTGCCCGCTTATTCGGCGGTTCGCCTGCCAAAGTGAAGCAAAAGCTGCTCGTCCGTTGTCAGAGGACAAACCACGAGATGGAGCGTATGGCGGATACGTTGGAGCGTTTGCGTCATCAAATGCTGCGTGATACTACGATGCTGGATGTATTGTATGCAAAGAATCGGGAGTATTTTAATGAATTAAACGTCTATATTGTAGCAGCCCGCGAGAAATTGGAAGAAGTGCGAGAGTGTATCATTCCTACGCTTAGAGAAAATGTGGAAAAATCCGGGAATGAGCCATTGCAGGTTCAGGAACTGATGGACATGGAGCGGTTTGCCGATCGATTGGAAAAAAAGCTACAAGATTTGTTGATTAGTCAGACTATTGCTTTACAAACCGCACCGCAAATCCGACTGATTCAAGAAAACCATGGAATGTTAATGGAGAAAATCCGTTCCTCTGTTTTGTCCACCATTCCGCTCTGGAAAAGCCAGATGGTTATTCTTCTTTCTTTACTTCGTCAACAGGATGCTCTGATTGTACAAAGACAGACTTCGCAGGCAGTTGGAGAGGCACTTAAGCGCAATACAGAAATGTTACAGAAAAATGCACGGCAAGCGTTTGATGAACAGGATCGGACGATAGCAAAGCTGAATGCGTTTAAAGAAACGCAAGAAGAATTAATGACCGTTCTGGAAGAAACGCTTCATATCCAGCGGGAAGGCAGCGAGAAGCGCCGACAAATCGAACAGGAATTAGAATATATTGAACAAGGAACAGACGATCAACTAAGTCAAGCGAGCCATATTAGATAGTGGAGTTGAGACCGCGTTGAACAAGCTGCCAAGAGATTTCTACAATCGTGATACGCTAAATGTAGCCCGCGATCTACTGGGAAAGTATCTTGCCCATAAGATAGACGGGGTCGTACGTGAAGGGAAAATCGTTGAAGTGGAAGCATATATCGGCCCGGAAGATAAAGGAGCCCATACGTACAATGGCAGACGAACGCCACGTAATGAGGCAATGTATGGCCCGCCGGGTTTTGCGTATGTATATTTAATTTATGGTATGTACAATTGTGTCAATGTCGTAACCAATGAAGCGGAGAAGCCGGAAGCCGTCTTAATTCGTGCGCTTGAGCCGACCTGTGGGGTTGAACAAATGAGTATGGCAAGGTTCGGAAAATCAGAATTGCTTACATCTCGTGAGACGATAAGCCTAACGAATGGACCAGGAAAGCTCTGCCAGGCGCTTGGCATTACCCGTACTCATAATGGATACGACTTATGCGGTGAGACATTATACATCACGGAGTCGTCAAAACCAGATGAACCTTTTGAAACGGTGGAGACAACGCGGATTAATATTGATTACGCAGAGGAAGCAGCGCTGTACCCATGGCGCTTTTATATAAAGGATAATCCTTTCGTGTCCCGTAAATAGCGGGACTATTGTTTGTGATAAGCTATCATAAGCGATAGCTTTTTCATTTTTTGGAGGAGAACGTACATGTTAGATATTGCCTTACTGGGCTGCGGCGGGACGATGCCGCTCCCGAAGCGCTGGCTTACAGCCATGCTTGCGTCATACAACGGCAAGATGGTGTTGATTGACTGTGGAGAAGGAACGCAAGTAACAATGAAGATGTTGGGCTGGGGTTTTAAATCAATTGAGGCCATTTGCTTCACGCATTATCATGCCGATCATGTGGCGGGCTTACCGGGACTTTTATTCGCCATTGCGAATGCCGGCAGGACAGAACCATTACTCTTGGTAGGCCCGCCTGGATTAGCTGAGGTTGTACGAGGAATGACAGTTATTGCACCGTATCTTCCCTATGAGCTTCATTTGGCGGAGATTTCCGATGAAAAGGCTGGAGAATATCGAATTGCGAATTTTATTGTGCGAACGCTTCCGGTATATCATACGGTTCCGTGTGTCGGTTATACGTTGGAAATCGAGCGAAGTCGCAAGTTCGATCCCGCAAAAGCGGCCGAATTGGGCATTCCTGTACCTTTCTGGGGACGCCTTCAGAAAGAAGAAACAATTATATACGAAGATCGGACGTTTACACCGGATATGGTACTTGGAACGCCGCGCAGAGGCTTGAAAGTCGCATATTGTACTGACACGCGACCGATAGATGGACTTGCCGATTTTATTCAGGGAGCTGACCTGTTCATTGGCGAAGGCATGTATGGAGATGCCGAGAGCCTTCCGAAAGCCGAGGAACATAGGCATATGCTGTTTGAAGAGGCAGCAGCCTTGGCTCAAAAGGGCGGCGTGAAAGAGCTATGGTTGACTCACTATAGTCCTTCCTTGCATGAGCCAGAAGAATATATCGAGGCTGCTCTCCGAATTTTTCCGGGGACGAAGCTGGGCCATGACCGCATGACGACAACGCTCGTTTTTGATAAAGAGTAATTTCCTGTGCAAAGCGTGACGGTTGTCACTGAACATATAGGCTCTGAATCGTATGATAAAGGCAGCAAGAGAATACGATCTGGAGGGAAGCAACATGAAAGTAGCGGAGCTAAAAAGCGTATTGGGCCAACAGGATATTGGTAAAATGAATGTACTTGAATTTGCAAAAGGGGCCGTTATCAACCTACAATTGAAGGCTGGGCAAAGCATCGGCCGCCATCATACGCCGAGTGACGCAATCGTGCATGTAGTGTCTGGCCGGGTACGATTTGGTATTGGAGAAGAGACAGTAGAATTAACGCGAGATGTCGTTCTACACATGAATCCGAAGGAAGAGCACGAGCTGGAAGCAGTAGAGGATACAAGTTTGTTAGTCATTAAGATAGGTGACGATACGACATGCGGCAAGGAGAAGTTCTTATCGAGACCTAAGTCATAAAGAATAAAGGGGGCTGTCCTAAAAGTCGATTTTCGATTTTGACAGCCCCACTTTTCGGATGATATAACACGAAAAGCAAGCATCCCGGTCCACTTTTGATAGTGAAACGGGATGTTTTTTCGTACGCTTTTGGGATTCAGTTATTTGGAGTTACCCTTTTAGGACAGCCCCTTTTACTTATTATTGCACCAACGATTCCCGTTAACATAATATAGAAGCATCTTTCCAGTCATGCGCAACATCATCCAGACCAGCATAGAACAAAAGCTTCTTTCTTTAAAATGGTTGGCAATAGCTGAAACAAGCTGTTTTTCCACATCTAATTCCCTACATAAGTTAGTTCAAGCTTGTGCTTATTGCTTCCTTAATGCCTGAATCCGTTTGCGAATCTCTTCCCCCTCTGTCACTCTAAGTGTAATCAAAACACACGCACAGTGTTCAACTTCTCTAGGGGGCTAAAGAGCAAGCATAGTCTCCATATCTTCCTGAGCAGTACCGATGAGTTTCAGACCGAAGGCTTCCTGAAGTACATTCAATACACCCGGTGTGATAAATTCCGGTGGTTTCGGACCGATGCGTATATCCTGAATTCCTAGACTGAACAATCCGAGCAGGATGGCTACCGCCTTTTGCTCAAACCAAGATAGAACGATGCTGACAGGCAGCTCATTGATTTCGCAGCCAAATGCATCGGCCAGTGCCATGGCGATTTTCACTGTGGAACCTGAGTTATTGCATTGGCCAAGATCGATGTAGCGTGGAATGTTCGTGCCGGGAACGGTACCATAGTCCACATCATTGAAGCGAAACTTACCACAAGATGTTGTTAGAATGACCGCTTCCGGCGGCAAGGATGTAGCGAGTTCGCGATAGTATTCCCCGCCTTTACCCGGTGCATCGCATCCTGCGATAACGAAGAAGCGTTTGATTTTTCCCGCTTTGACTGCGTCGATAATCTCTGGCGCGATGCCTAGCACTGTCTCGTGGTGGAAGCCTGTCAGTAAGGTCTGATCAGACTCAATATTGGCTTCTGGAAGCTCTAGCGCCCGTTCGATAATCGGTGTAAAATCGTCATGCAGAATTTTTGTTACGCCTTCCAATCCAGCCACCTCATAAGAGAAGAAACGATCCGCATATGTTCCTTTAATTGGCATTACACAGTTGGTCGTAGCCAGGATAGCGCCTGGGAAGTCTTCAAAGAGACGCCGTTGATCGAACCATGCTTTACCTATGTTACCTTTCAGATGTGGATATTTCTTAAGCTCCGGATACCCGTGGGCAGGTAGCATTTCGGAATGGGTATAAATATTGATGCCTTTACCTTCTGTTTGCTTCAACAACTGCTCCAGAGCAAAGAGGTTATGTCCGGTAACGACAATGCACTTGCCTTCGATTTTATTTTGTGATACGCGAATTGGTTGCGGAATACCAAGGTGGTCCGTATGGGCACGATCCAGCATATCCATGACACGTACGGTTGCCTGGCCGACTTTCATCGCCATATTAATATGTTCTTGCATATTGAAATTAGAGTTGGTTAGTGTAAGGTACAGCGCTTCGTGTGTCGTAGCATCCACGAACGGATCGGAATAGCCGAGCTGACGCGCGTGCGTCGCATAGGCTGCAATTCCTTTTAAACCGAAAATGATAGTATCCTGTAAGCTTGCGATGTCCTCGTTCTTTCCACATACCCCGATAACTTTACATCCCCCGTTTGGCGTTTGTTCACATTGATAACAGAACATCTGTCATGCCTCCCCCTGACTTTGTTTCATCCTGGCTTGCTGGATGAACTTGATAATGTAACTATACAGCGGTCAAAGGGAAATAAATGTGATACTTATCACACATAAAGCAAAGTCATAGAACGTTCAAATATGAGCAGCAGCATCTGTATACATTGGGCCCATGTCTTCATTTGACATAGCTATATACCCGGGTGATAATGGCATCGTAATGATAAAGTAGATATATATTTAGGCTCAATATCAAAGAATGTGCTTGACCGTTTGAAAAGAAGAAAAAATGTGGTGGGGGATAGGAGAAGGGATGGGCATGTCACTTGGTTACGCTGCGCAGGGAAGGATAACTGACCGCTTCAGGAGACAAGCAAGCTCGCCCACAAAAGGGCAAAGAAGCTGTATCTTCGAAGAGTTGTAGGCAAATGCATGCTTGCTTGTCTCCTTCCGCTGGGAGATCGCGTAAAAGCGTTTCATTGCCCATCCCTTCTTTCATCCCACCAAACTTTGTATGTGTATACCAGTCAAGCACAGGGTTTGATGTAGACCCTATATATTTGGTTGAGCTTATAAAATAATGAGGTGAAAAGATGAGAGAAAAAAAGTATAGCTATGGAATTATTTTCGACATGGATAACACGTTGCTCCAGTCTGCCATCGATTTCACAAAAATGAAACGCTCAGTGTTTGAATTACTGGTAGATGATGGCTTATGTGCACCGAATTTAGATTGGCACAGCCATACCGCCTCCCAGTT
Source organism: Aneurinibacillus migulanus (assembly GCF_001274715.1). Lineage (GTDB taxonomy): Bacteria > Bacillota > Bacilli > Aneurinibacillales > Aneurinibacillaceae > Aneurinibacillus > Aneurinibacillus migulanus. The sequence goes on from NZ_LGUG01000004.1 coordinate 9,859, forward strand.
GATCGAGATGGCACGGCAGTCCGGTAAACTGAAACAGGAAACGGAGGCGCGCATTTGGGATGCGGTAACCGAGTGCGAGAAACAAGGAATGCATGGAGCACAGTTGGAACCGTACGTACCGGAAGTACTGGCGGAATTATGCGAGGATTGCCATCTTGTCGTCTTAACCAATAATGCTTGCATAGCAGCACAGGAAGCATTAAAAGAGACAGGCATCGGTCATTATTTTGACCATATTGTCGGCCGAGAGCAGATGACGGCCCTTAAACCTTCGGCTTCTGGTGTATACTATGTCTTGGATCACTATCCAGATGTACCAGCAGAGAATTGGATGTTTGTAGGTGATTCGTGGATTGATGGCAAGGCGGCCAAAGAAGGGAACATTGCATTTATCGCCTATAAGGGCAATCGTAATCAAATGGAAAAGAACGAGGTTTATCCTGTCGCCCATATTGAAGATATGCGAGAACTAATGGATTCTTTGATGTGGAGGAAGGAACAAGTGTAAGGAACCAACCATCGTCGGTTCATAGGAGGAGGACAGCATGAGAGCACCGGAATTTCCCAAGGATGTACAATGGTTAAATACGGAGCGTCCGCTTTCTTTATCCATGCTGAAGGGGCATGTTGTACTGTTGGATTTCTGGACGTATTGCTGCATTAATTGCTTGCATGTACTCCCAGATCTCTCCTGGCTAGAGGAAAAGCACCACGATGAGCCGTTTGTTGTCATCGGCGTACATACAGCCAAGTTTGATAACGAGAAAGATGCAGATAATATTAGGCACGCCATTCAGCGGTACGAGATTGGTCATCCTGTAGTTGTTGACAACCACCGCCGAATATGGGAGTCATATACAGTGAAGGCGTGGCCTTCTTTTGTAGTTATTGATCCAGATGGTCGTATTATTGGCATGACATCAGGTGAAGGGAAGCGAGACATACTGGATGATTGGGTTAAACAAGGGCTTACGGAGGGAAGGCGAAGAGGTTCAATCGCCAAGGAAAAAATCGACATACATGTCTCTACGCAGCCCAAGCATGACCTCTCGTTTCCAGGGAAGCTAGCATACAATCCGGAAAATGGACGATTATTCATCAGCGATACGAATCATCATCGAATTCTGGAAATAGAGAAAACCGGAAGAGCGAGTGCATCTATTACACGTATCATCGGTTCGGGAAAAGCTGGGAGAGAGGATGGAAGCTTCAGCACCTCTTCATTCTTTCGCCCGCAAGGATTGGCGTATCGCGCGGAAAAGTTATATGTATGTGATACGGATAATCATCTGATTCGAGAAGTGAATCTGACTACGGAGACAGTATGTACGCTTGGTGGCACCGGTGAACAAGGCTGGTATGGCGAAAAGGGAGGTCCGGCGTTAGAGACACGGCTGAACTCGCCTTGGGACGTCGTAGCACAAGATGATGGGCTTTATATCGCAATGGCAGGGCCCCATCAGCTCTGGCGCTTTGATTATTCGACCGGAGTAGTTGATGTATTCGCCGGTAGCGGCCAGGAGAACATCTGGGACGGAGTGGCTGACGAAGCGCTTCTTGCCCAGCCAAGTGGTATTGATGCAGATGAGGAGTGGCTGTATTTTGCGGATAGCGAAACGTCTGCACTTCGTAAAGCAAGACGTAAGGATGGAAATGTAGTAACACTTGTAGGAAGCGGCCTGTTTGATTTCGGGCTGCAGGACGGGCCGTTTTTCGTGGCACAGCTCCAACATCCACTGGGGGTAGCGTACCATGGGAGGAAGGTGTATGTAGCCGATACGTACAATCATGCGATTCGTGTTGCCTATTTGGAAGAAGGGTATATGGAGACACTCATAGGGCGTCCTAAGAAAACTACTTGTACGATAGAGGGAGAAGAATGTAGTGCCTTACCGTTGAACGAGCCGAATGATGTGTTGGTTGTCGGAAGCACGCTCTATGTGGCTGATACGAACAATCATCTGATTCGATTGGTAGATTTACGGACGAAAGAATTGCATACGCTTTATATTGAATAGAGTCAAGGAGTAGAGCAGGGGTATTGCCTGCTCTGCTTTTTTATGTGGCCTCTGTTTTGGAAATGTTGCCGCAAGTGGCTTTGACGGCTGTAAGTAAGTCCTGTGGATTCAGGATAATCTGACAGCCACGAACACCGGCACTAATGGAGATAGTATCATGCTGAAGAGCCGCTTCTTCGAGGAAGATAGGATATTTCTTTTTTAGACCGAGTGGAGACACACCGCCCCGGATATAGCCGGTGAGAGGCTGGACTTCCTTCAATGGGACGACTTCTGCTTTTTTATTGCCGCTAACGGTAGCAAGAGCCTTCAGGTCTAATTCTTTATCGCCTGGGATGCACGCGAGCATAACACCGGTTTTATCACCGCGAGCTACCAGCGTTTTATACACCTGTTTGAGCGGAACACCGATTTTTGCTGCTACTGCCCCTGCAGACAGATCTGACTCATCTACTGTATATTCACCCAGTTCATACGAAATTTTCATCTGATCGAGTTGCCGTGCCGCATTCGTTTTTTGTGCCATTATCTTTCTTTCCTTTCTATATTTATATCTGTAATTGTATGAGCTTATTATTAAGTTCTTGTGCCTGAAATATGGCAGCTGTATCAGAAAGAACATCCCCCGGTTTATTTCCTTCTCCGATGATATAACCCGCGAATGGTATACCAACAAAGTCGAAAATGTAGGCGAATTATTGGATAAGAGGTAGCCCTTTAAGTTTCGGGTTGTCTCCTCCTGCCATAACTACGTATGCTTGCTTTCGACTTAGGACGTCTTTGAAGTCATAAGCAGGCAGGCGCAGGCTCTGTGACCAGCGATCAATGAAGTTTTTCATAATATCGCTCATGCCGTACAGTATGCATATGCTCATCGTTTCCCTCTAGCATTTTCGTTTTTAATTCAAGGGTGTTGACTATCCAGTACGATTCAGAGTGAATAGCAGCCATACCGTGTCCCATCAACAGGTGTATTTTTAATTTTATTGTAACAGAATCCCCTCCGGTTGAACCACTTGTGGCGTGTTTTGTAAAGCATCTCAAAAAAGGAGGAAGTGGGGAATTTTTTGAGATTATCTTTGGATTTTACAGGGAAATTATACGCTGGAAAATACACTCTTAATGCATAAAAATTCGCACATACAGAAGCCGTAATTTCCAGTTTTTTAAGTCGCTGGATATGAATATGCATTAGGAGGTGAAATAAAAACAACGCCTGTTATAGTGAATCGTTCGAGTTAGGATGATAACAGAAGTGTGCAAATGAAAGAAGGGATGTGTGATTAAGATGTTTGTGTATAAAGTAAAAGTGTGTTCGGAAAGCATGATGTTTCGTGAATAGCCAAGGTTGCAATCAATGGTAGAATAGAACATAGAATGAGACTATGCGAAAAGGGAGATTAGCAGTGTACAGAAAAGGAGAGATTCATTTTTCCGAAGATACGCCGTTTGGCGTTCGAGACGGCCTTATTCTGGAGCATTACGGAGTCAATGAGCTGCATTTCGATTCCGTAAAGAGCTACCGGAACCGCTTCATGGCGGTAAAGCCAAATCACCCCTGGAACGGACTTGAGACGAAAGAATTCCTGTATAAAATCGGCGCCTGGGGCAAACTGCGTGATAGCGGTAGGGAAGGGCTAACGCTTGCTGGTCTGCTCATGTTCAGCGAAGAAAGGGTCATTACTGAGGTGCTGCCTCATTATTTTCTTGAATACCGTGATGACACTCATACATTTGGTGATGAACGGTGGTCCGACCGTGTAACATCGCAGGATGGAACATGGACTGGAAATCTGCATGACTTTTACTTTATGGTTATGCCGCGTTTGACCTCAGGCTTACAAGTTCCATTCCAGCTGCAGGGAACGGTACGACACGATGAGACGGCTGTACATACTGCGTTGCGCGAAGCGCTGGTAAATGCGATTGTACACGCGGATTACGAGGGAGAGCGCGGGATTGTAGTAGAGCGGGAGAGGACAAGCTTTGCGTTTTCAAATCCGGGGCTGTTGCGTGTACCGATATCTCAGGCACTTGAAGGCGGAGTTAGCGATTTGCGTAATCCAAACCTGTGTAAGATGTTTTTGCTTATCGGCCTTGGTGAACGAGCAGGCTCAGGACTTTTCAATATTCGACAAACTTGGCGAGATAGAGAGTGGGAAATTCCACAATTTTTGCAGCAGGAGACACCTGCCCGTACTACCTTTATTCTACGAATGATATCGGTTGATACCCAAGAGAATGAAGAGAAATTCCGAACAATAGGGGACTCCTATAATAAAAAACATGGGTCCGTAAATAAAGAAAGTGACTCCGATAATATCGATTTTAAGTCCTTAAATAACGTTCTAAGCTCCTTTAATAAAGAAAATAAGTCCTTAAATAATGAATTTATCTCCTATAATAAAGAAGACAACTCCGGTAATAAAAAGGGGAACTTCTATAATAATGAAATGAAGTCCTTAAATAATGTTGATCTCGCTGATTCTACAGATGGGGAAACGGATCTGGAAGAGAAGGAGGGATTAGAAGGTGGAGAGGGGACTGAAGAAGAGTTATGGAAGATTTCTGAATTGGCACGGAAGCGTAAACGGCTGAGCCCGAAAGTAATGGAAGAGATTATTGTTCGGTTATGTGTACATAGGCCATTGCGATTAAAGGAATTGGCAGACATGCTGGAGAGAACGCCAGATGGTTTGCGAAACAACTATTTAGCGAAGCTGTTACGTGAGGGTCGTATTCGTCTTAAATACCCGGATCAGGTGAATCACCCGAAACAAGCATATATAACAGTTAGATAAAACCTTCACATATCTTAGCATGCCCTGTTGATCATCCATTTGAGAGTCCTTTGTGGAATGTTCTTTTTACCCCGGTCAACGGGCAGCAAGACCCTATTTCAAGTGCACTACGTGGGGACTAGCTGCCTCTAAGGCACCGATATGTGTAACTAACTATTAGTGAGGGAGAAGAAAAGCCTCGCTGATAGAAGCTTTACTTTATAGAAAAGGGGAAACGTATCGTTAATATAGTGTATGACAGAAAAGGTATTACTTGGAGCGGAATGCCATGGTCCGGCTGCGCTTATCTGGACGCATCGCCCAGATGGGAAAAGTATTCTAGCAGGAAAAGATGTCACCGGTTATCCAGATGTACACGAGCCAGAGGAAATAAAAGAATACTTGCCGTTTAGCCTGGAGCAGGAATTGAGCGGCATCGCAAATTACATTGGTAACCTATATAAATTATACTTGATATTTTGACAGGGTAGCGTGGTTGGAAGGAGGAGATTTGGAAAAAAGAAGAGGTTGGATGCGCCTTGCGCTCCGGCAGAAGAAAGGCCAGCGAGTCTTTTTCCGACCGCTCCCGCCCACCGCCCTTCATTCTTGTCCTGCCTCTCACCACAAGAGTTTGTCGATTTATCAAATCAGATGTATATAGAAGAGAAAGCATTCATTGTCTGGACGGATGAAAAAATTGGAATCAGTCGTGATCCGATGTCTTCAGAAGCGATGGGAAAAGAGCTTGTAAAAGCGCTAAGAGGATGCAACAGCATAAGTTTCCTGGGAAATAGAATAGGCTAACATGGTAATTTTCAAAACGCAGACAGGGCGGGTAAGCCCTGTCTTTTTTAGTTTTCGCTATGTCTGCTTTCTTCAGGGAGCTTTCCAGAAGGACAATATATGCCGACTTGGTGAACACTTCCGTTTGGATGTTGAGTATACTCGTATTTCCAATCAGGTTCATTGCTAAATGTGACGATGATAGAAGCATCATTCGGCTCGTTGTGCTTCTCTATTTTCCAGGTTTCCTGAGGATATTTTTGCTGTAGATAAATGGAAACCTCTTGTTCCACTTTTGTTATGTCAATCTTTTTTACATATCGATTGAGATTCAAGGTAATGGCTGCGCCAATACAAAAAACAAGCAGACAGAGGAGTAGAAGAGAAAGTTTTTTTGGTACGCCAGAAGAGAATAAACGGTACACCCATTGGATGAGTAAACCGCAAATCGCACTGGCTACTACCACTGCAACAACTGCGCTGAATGAAAGGGTAGCCTGAGGTGAAAGGTTGATAATGCCCCAAGCCAATGAAAAAAGAAAAGCGATGGCACCTGGGCTCCTTGTTCTTTTCATGTTTCATCCCTCCCTTGTCTCCATATTTTATCATTATATATTGTATTTTTTGGAAGATAAGTTAAGAAAGAATGAACCGATATCCTTTGTTTTCATTTTTTATCCGTAAAAAAGAACAGACACGTGTGTTTATGCCTGTTCTTTGCTGCAAACAAATTAAGATGAAAATGGGCTTATCGCTTCCTGCAACCGTTGATATTTGCTTTTTTGATTGACTGTAAAAGAATATCCCAGCGAGGAGATCGCGTCCATCACATGTTGACAAGCGGCTTCATTTTCCATGCCTTCGATTTCGAGCTCGTACTCGATATGGTCCTCAGGAAACGATGTGCGATCCAACTCGCATGTATATCCTTCGATGAGATTCAGTTCTCGTCGCTCGTTGCGGAGCGTGCCACGTATGATGAGAGTGGAAGGCGATACCAATCGGCGGATAGCGTCTTGCCCTTCTTTCGGCAGCAGGTTTACCAGTATTTCCGGATTGTTACGCCCCGCTTCAAAAACATTGGCTGGGATTTCTTGTTCTAATTCAATAGAAGATACAGCTGCTGATTCGCTTTTTTGCTTTATTTTTGCGCACAGTACCCATGCTCCATTTTCCTCCCGCACTCGCAGCATGACCCCGTTTTTGCCCATATAAAAATCGGGCATGTCAAAGTAATAATTGGTTTGCTGCAGTACAGGCGCATCCGGATCGGCATAAGTCAGCAACGAATCGTATGTTTCTTTTGTTACAAGCAATTTCAATTCCTGTTCTTTTTTTGGCATACCCATTCTCCTTTTTCCAATGCTGTTTCACATAATAGTGAACCAGAAGAGAAAAAGCAATGGCTATACAGCAATAACGGACTCTAATCAGGAGTTAGTCGCCGTTTTTCCCTGTTTTTTTCGTCTGCCTGCAAGCAGAACCCCTGCGATAAGTATGAGGGTAAAGCCCCATTTCAATACTGGGTTGGCATCGAAGTAGCTGGCGATAAACGGCTCGTCGATGATCATTTTTGCTGCGGTCCATGCGATGACGCCGGACCCAACATATATAAGTGAAGGAAAACGTTCAATCCAGCCGATAATGAGCGTACTTCCCCAGACGACAACAGGTACGCTAATCAGCAAGCCGAGTACTACCAGAAGAAAACTTCCGTGTGCCGCACCAGCTACAGCTAGAACGTTATCCAGGCCCATTACTGCGTCGGCAATAACAATGGTACGAATCGCGGCCCACAGACCTTCTTCCGCCTTAATATGATCATGGTTCTTCTCTTCAACTAATAGCTTATAGGCAATCCAGATAAGCAGTAGTCCGCCGACTAACAACAAGCCAGGAATATTTAACAACCAGACCACAATCAGCGTAGCGAAAATACGGATGAGAATGGCTCCGACCGTTCCCCAGATGATGACCTTCTTTTGTTGCTCCTTCGGCAGGCGCCTTGCGGCTAGGCCGATAACGATCGCGTTATCACCCGCAAGCACCAAATCGATTACCAGGATAGCGAGCAGCGCTGAGAAGAATTCTGCTGAGAAAAACTCCATGGATAATCATCTCCTTTATTTTCGTTATTTTCACCAAAACAAAAGACCTTTACCCACTGGATAAAGGTCTCAAAAATCAAAAAAGACCTTTACCGTAAAATGGCAAAGGTCTTGCTAACAACAATACGTTGCCAACAAAGCCGGAGACAGATGTCTCGGAATGACGACTTTGTTGTATAGCTACTCCCCTTTGGAGGTTCTTCCGTTTTTTTTATCATAAAACAGGCAAGGTATGCGGTCAATAGTTATTTTTCCAATAGGGCGCTTTTATACAGTAACTCGAGAAAGTTATTTTAAATATAAATAAAATTTTGTATATAGGAAATAGACTATCCAATCGTGTCCCTGTACTGTATACTTATGTCTATCTCACGCAAACACATAAATGTGATATATAAAGCAAAAATTCCATTAGCGGGGGTCTATACTGTCCATTGGACGGGGATAAACAAAATTGAAGGGGTAGAGAAAATGAAGAGGCTAGGTCTATTGCCGAAGTTGCTGCTGGCAATTTTATTGGGGATTTGCATCGGAACGGTAAGTCCGAAATTGGTTATCGAGATTACCGCAACATTTAATGGTATCTTTGGCAACTTTCTTGGTTTTGTTATCCCGCTCATCATCATCGGTTTCGTCGCGCCGGGTATTGGTGAGCTTGGGAGAGGTGCGGGTAAGCTGCTGGTGATTACAGCGGGAATCGCTTATGCTTCCACGATTGTTGCGGGATTGATTGCATATATTACGGGCTCTGCGGTTCTGCCTAATATTCTGGAAGTAGGTAGCATGAGCATGAGCGCCAAGAATCCAGAAGAATCGCTAGTAGCTCCGCTATTCAAAGTGGGTATGCCTCCAATAATGGACGTGATGACAGCGCTGTTGTTGGCCTTTACGCTAGGGCTTGGCATCGCTGCGATTAAAGGGGACACACTGAAGAAATTAATGGATGATTTCCAGCAAATCGTAGAAAAGCTGATCACAGGCTTGATTATTCCATTGCTCCCATTACATATTATGGGTATTTTCGCTAATATGACATATGCGGGGCAGGTAGCAACCATTATGTCGGTATTTGCGAAAGTGTTCGTGATGATTATTGTGTTGCATATTGTTATTCTGCTTGTTCAATACTTGCTTGGTGGTGCAGTGGCGGGCGGAAATCCGTTCCGTCTGCTCAAGAATATGATGCCTGCCTACTTTACGGCGATTGGTACGCAGTCTTCAGCAGCTACTATTCCGGTAACGCTGCGTCAAACAAAAAAGAACGGTGTCCAGGAAGGACCCGCTGATTTTGTAGTGCCGCTCTGTGCAACAATACACTTATCAGGCAGTACGATTACGTTAGTAAGCTGTGCAATGGCGGTAATGATGCTAAACGGCATGAACACATCATTTGGTGCATTGTTCCCGTTCATTCTTATGCTGGGTGTAACGATGGTAGCGGCACCGGGTGTACCGGGCGGTGCAGTAATGGCAGCGCTAGGTCTATTAGAGTCGATGCTACATTTCGATCCGACACTGACCTCACTTATGATTGCCCTGTATTTAGCACAAGATAGCTTCGGTACTGCCTGCAATGTAACGGGAGATGGCGCGATTGCGCTAATGGTTAACAAAATTTCTGGGAATAAGTTAACCCCACAGGAATAAAAAAGGCTTAATATCAAAGAATGTGCTTGACTGTTTGAAAAGAAGACAAAATGTGGCGAGGGATAGGAGAATGGATAGGCATGTCACTTGGTTACGCTGCGCAGGGAAGGATAACTGACCGCTTCAGGAGACAAGCAAGTTCGCCTACAAAAGGGACAAAGAAGCTGTATCTTCGAAGGGTTGTGGGCAAATGCGCGCTTGCTTGTCTCCCTCCGCTGGAAGATTGCGTAAAAGCGTTCCGTTGCCCATCCCTTCTCTCATCCCACCAAACTTTGTATGTGTATACTAGTCAAGCACAGAGTTTGATGTAGACCCAAAAAAAATAAACAGAAGCAATAAAAGGGAGCCGAGGCTCCCTTTTATTGCGTTACAGAGCCTGTTTTTGTGATATATTGGAATCCATAAACAGGGAAATTCAGTATCTATATAAATTACACTTGATATTTTGACAGGGTAGCGTGGTTGGAAGTAGGCGATTCAGAAAAAGAAGAGGTTGGATNAGTAGGCGATTCAAGAAGAGGTTGGATGCGCCCTGCGCTCCAGCAGAAGAAAGGCAAACATGTCTTTTTCCAACCTCTGATTTTTTCCTTCTTTTCTTACCTCTCACCACAAGAATTTGTTGATTTATCAAATCAGATGTATATAGAAAGGAGGAAATGGACTGATTTCTTCGTTGTTAAATGCTTTTCGGTTGCTGCTGGCCCGTATTTATTTTCGGGAGATCCGTATATATGGACAGGAGAATCTTCCTGCTTCTGGAATGACGCTGTTTGTTAGTAACCATCGGAATGGAGCGATTGATGGATACGTGTTGTTGAAGATGCTGCCTGCATGTCGTGCGATTGTTGGCCGAAACCTAACAGGCTCTTGGTTTTTGCGACTTTTTTTCGGTGGACAAATCGAGGTGTATCGCAAGGCAGAGAATACGGAGCAAAAAGTATGGAATCGCGAGAGGCTACAAGAAGCCGCCCTGGCGATGCGCCAGGGTCGGCCGGTACTTATTTTTCCTGAAGGTACGAGTGAGCTGGGACCGCATCTGCTTCCTGTTAAGAAGGGAGCGGCCTTTATTTGTCATACGCTGCTTCAAGAGGCGGGGGATGCAGAGATGTTGTCGATCGTTCCTCTTGGCTTGCATTATGAGGAAGGCTGGCGTTTTCGCAGTGCGGCGGAAATCCATATTGGTCCGCCGATGCATGTTACTAGAGCGTCGACACGTAATCTGGCGGCTTTGACAGAAACGATGCGGCAAAGCCTGATGAATGTGAGCGAGAATTTTGCCGATGAAGAGGAGCAACGTCAAGGTGAATCATTCGCTTCCATGCTTCGATATCACGGAGTAAGCAGGAAGTCACATCTGACTTTTTGCCGTATGTGGGCAGAGGGGCTCGTATCGGAGAAGAGGCGCGAACGCTTTCTTCACCTCTATCGTCATGAGGACTTGCTGCGTTATCAGAATACTCCTCTGGTGGCTCAGGGGGGAGCGTGGAAATACACTGCTGCGTACTATATGCTACTCCCGATATTCTTACTTGCATATGTCCTGAATCTGCTTCCGTTGCTTGGTGCATATATAGCTGCAAGGAAGATGGCGGACGACACGAACGTTGTTGCGCTATGGCGGATTCTAGTGGGTACCCCGCTTTTCGCGATTCAATGCTTCCTATACATAGTGTTGGGTCTGATTTTTTGCCCACTGCCTGTTCTTGGTTGGTTGCTTGTGATGTATGTAATTATAACAGGCGCCGGGCTTTGTCTATTGGATGTCTGGCGTCGTATCGGTGTCCGGGGACGTAACGGAACGAGTGCCAGGCACCATGAGATTCTTTCATTTTGTAAGGAGTTTATGGAATGAGAATAACGATGAACCATTTCGCACCTTTTTATTTTCGGCGGGTGTTACTTCATGAATATTTCATGAGTCTGTTGTTCCTGCAGATTCTCGTACGGCTTGCTTTCAACGCTTATTTCGGAAAGTGGTTTGTGCTGTATGCTATTGTGTTGGGAGTCTATTGGTTTCTGATTTATTATGGACAGCGAACGCTTGCTCCAGTGGCCAACCGAATTCGACTTCTGTGGAACGTGATTATGATGAACTTTGCGTTTACTAGCATTAAAGAAATTATACCGATCTGGGGCATGGACCCGGCAGATGGTATGCTAGCTAGTATCGATCGCATGCTTGTAGGCGGAGACTTAAGCTTGCTGTTGCAGAAATGGTATAGCGCACCGCTTACTGAAGTGATGAGCATTGGCTACCTTTCTTTTCTGGTAGCATTGTTTACTACCTTTATCGTTTACGGCTTCTGGGCTTCCCTTGATAAGCTTGCGCTATTTTGCGCCGGGATTTTTACATTGTATGGCATCGGAATTACCGGTTATACGCTCATTCCTGGCGAGGGGCCGTTTGTCCACTTCGCGACTTCCTACACGAAAGAGCTAACTGGCTATTTCTTTACAGGATGGAATGCCGAAATTGTTAAAGCGGGCTCAGCTAAGTATGACGTTTTTCCAAGCCTACATGTTGGCGTCGGTCTATTCCTGCTTATGTTTTATTATGCACATAACCGACGTGTCTTCTATTTGTACCTTGTTCCGTTTGTGTTTATTGTGCTGTCTACCTTGTATTTGCGTTACCATTATTTTATAGACTTGGTAGTCGGTGCGTTTTTCAGTGTATTCTCCTATCATATTGCGAAGGCATTGTACAAAAAAGAAATAGAAGGGATGGGAAGATATGACTTACATTACCGGATTTGACCGTATGCTGAGCATAGAGGAGGATGGGGGGAAGGGCCATCACCTTAAACAATTGACGTCCTTCGGCTTCAATGTACCGGAAGGCATCGTTGTCGGCGCTCATTTCTACCGTGAATATTATGCGAAGCCGCCTGTATTTACATATGAAGATGAAGCGGCGCTGGCAAGCCAATGCGAGGAGATGGCAGAGAAAGTACGGATGACACCGTTGCCTGGGGCCTTCACTCGGGAATTGGAGGAACACTTGAAACGTTTCCCGGCTGGAGGACGGTATGCTGTGCGCTCTTCTTCTACGTATGAAGATTTGGCGGGTGCGGCGTTTGCCGGGCAGCACGATACGTTTCTTAACATAGCGCCGGATAAGATAGCGGAAAAGGTACAGGCATGCTTCGCTTCCCTCTGGCAGAAGCATGCTGTGTTGTATCGCCGTTATCAGGGATTTGAACAAGATGGTGCATCTATGGCTGTCGTTATTCAACGCATGATTGAAGCTGAAGTAGCTGGTGTAGCCTTCTCCGTCGATCCTGTGAGCGGCAATCTGGATTATGTACTGATTGAAGGGAATTACGGGGTAGGAGAATCAGTCGTAGGCGGGGAAGCTGTGACTGATTCATGGATTGTCGACGCTGTGAAGGGTGAGATTGTCGAACGCCGGATAAGCGAGAAAGAATATTATGTTGTGCCAGTCGAAGGCGGGGTGCAGACACGTCCCCTGCCTCCTGAGTACCGGGCAACCCCCTGCCTCTCTGATGAACGAATTCTTGAAATCGCCCGTATAACAAAAAAAATAGAAGGTGAGTTTCAGTCTCCGCAAGATGTGGAGTGGGCGTATGCCGATAGCAAACTGTATATTTTGCAATCCCGGCCACAGACGACGATTCCGCCCCGTTTCACACGGGATGAGTCTGCTGAACGATTCCCTGAACCGCTCACACCATTGACATGGTCTTATGTGGAAGATGCGTTCAATGCTTCACTGGAGCATTCCCTTCGCCTGATGAATGTTCATCTGCCGACAAGGCCTTGGTTCGCTTTACGTAATTGCTATGTGTATGGTAACCAGAATGCCGTCAAATTGCTTGCTATGAACAAGCCTATCCAGTTACGGACGGTTGATTCTCTTGTTGACGAGCTGACATTCATCGAAGAGAAATTCCGCTGGGTAATGGAGCTGCCGAATACATGGACACGAGATCTGGATACATATCTTATCCGTATAGGAAAGCTTAGTGCTGCTTCGTTCCAGGGATTTACCGCTATTGATTTTCAGCGGCATTTTAAGGAGCTATTCGGTATAGCCAGGGCGTATTTTCTTCCAAATATTGCGATTTCGATGACGCAGGGATTCCTGACACGAACATTGCTTGAGTATATTGCGGCGGTAAAAGGGGACATATACGAAGCGCAGACAGTGCTAAAGCAGATTATTACCGCTTCTGGTACGAAAACCGGACAGATTAACCGGGAGTTGTATGAATTGGCGAAGAGGGTAAAACAGTCGCCAGAATTGCTGTCCCTGCTCGCAGGAGGGGGAGAACAGGCGCTTATCGGACTGGAGCGTTTTCCAGAATTCGATAAGGCATTCCGCACGTTTATTGATAACTATGGCCATCGAGAGATTAGCTTTGATTATTATAAGCCGACATGGGCGGAAGCTCCCGAGGTTGTATTGGATTTAATTTATTTGGCTGCCACGTCACGTAAGCGGGAAAATGCCGGGAAGAAGGAGCAGGTAGGCAAGATGGCGAGCCTGAAGGCGACTCAGGAGCTGTTGGCTCAGTCACCGAAACCATTGCGTTATTTCGTAAATGAGCTGGTTCGTCTAACGCTCACTTATACGTACATTGACGACCTGGAACACTTCCAGACTACGCGGGTGAATTTACTGGCACGCAAGGCCGTTGGTGCGCTTGGAAGCCGATTGGTGGAAGCCGGGCAATTGGCTGATGCTTACGATTTGTTCTTCCTAGTGAAAGAAGAACTGGAATCCATCGACTCATTCGAATTGTCCATCGAATTACAGGAAAAAATAGCGCTTCGTAAGGAGGCGTATTTACGGGCGTGCGATCAGGAACCTGTATGGGATTTAACAAAAGAAGCGGAAGCATCGGATGTAGAAAAGAATGCGGAGGAAGATGATGCATTGCTGCGTGGTGTTCCGGGTAGCCCGGGAGAATGCGAAGGAGAAATCTACATTGTACGCGGTCCGGAAGATTTCGCTAAGATGCCGGACCAGTCTATTCTTGTAGCACGCACGACGAATCCAGCCTGGACACCGTTGTTTTACAAAGCGAAGGCATTGATCACGGAGTCCGGTGGACCGCTTTCTCATGGGGCCGTTACGGCACGGGAAGTCGGCATTCCAGCCGTTATGTGCATTCGTGGTGCGCTTACAAAATTTGTGAACGGCGAGCGCATTCGTCTGGACGGCAAGAAGGGAGTTGTCCAAAAGCTTGGCGTCCAGACGCAGGCCCCTATGTCTTAACGAAATTCGATCTCATCCCGTTCCGCGTTGTATGTGACAGTTAGTTCGGAATTATCGAGATACCAGACATCTTCTTTTTCGATGAAGAATGTTATGCCATCTTCTTCGGTCGAGACGCCGATTTCTTTCGGCTGTTCCTTAGCAATACCAAGTGAAAAACCGCTTTGTACTGTACTGCAGCCACCCATCCGGGCAAAGAAGCGGACGGCGTCTCCTTGTTTGATATCCATCTCTTTACGGAACCATTGTATGGCCGCAGGGTCAATTGTAAGTTTCATTCGTATGCCTCCTTATCGCTTGCGGCAATCTTACCTTATTGTATCATACCAAGGGTGTTGATTATCCAGTACTGTTCAGAATAATAACCATCACACCGTGCCTTAAACGAGCGTCGGTTTGTCTCCTGCACCGAAGCGTGTACAGAGCGCTTCTTGCCTTGACCAAGCGGGGCAGTAAAACATCTGGGTAGAAGCAAAGAAACCGATCGGCCAGATTTGCCATGCCGGATGGGTATTAATATCAGCAAAAGTGCTACAAGGCAAAAAGGTCACTAGCACGCCAGGCATTCGCGATGATATGGAGAACGCTGGTGCGGAATGGTTGGATGAGCCGGTCGTAGTAGACGGGCATCTCGTTTCCAGTCGTCGGCCGCCGGACTTACCCGAATATGTAAAAGTATTTGCCGATGTGTTGGCAGAGAACCAATCGTAAACGAAAAGACGAGGGAGAGCATTGATATGCTTCCTCGTTTTTTTTATCCAAAGTTGTTTCAATGTAAATAATTAAGGGTAATACATATTGGTTAAAAACATAGATACGGTGTAAAAAAGGTCCTGGGAGAAAAAACAAAACAAGAGGAGAGAACAAATGAAAGACCATAAGCGTGTCACTCTCGCCACGAGCGAAAATACAGAAAAATTTATTCAAGAGTATTTGCCAAAGATTATTGCCCGTTTAAAAAAGGAAGGGAAGCTTCCTGATATAGAACGCGAAAAACCGGTCAAATGATGACCGGTTTTACTTTTTAATTAGTCCTTTTTCTGTTTCCAAAAAGTTCTCTTTAATAAATGCTTCGATATAATTCTTCGTGAAATAAGGAAGCAAGGTATCATATATCTTTTTCTTGGTAGTAGGTCCGACCAGTTTAGGTTGGGCAAGCGCATTTTTCTTTGCAAGAGCAGCCTGTTCTTGCAAAGACTGACTGGTTTCTGTGGACGCCTCCGCAACGGTGGTGAAAGTGGCGGAAAGCAGCAGTACGAGACAACCCGACAATATCCGTCTTCTTATTCTTTTCATAATCCTGTAATGAACAATTCCTTCCTGCTAGTTTTTGAAGCGCATCAAGCAACAAATCCTGCAGATTATCGTCATTCGCGCTATATTACTTTTTATTTAAGTATATTCTACTAGATTCAACAAGATATGTCAGGACCTATTTGCCCCGGCACTTTGTTCCAGTGGCAAAGGACCGCTACCGGAAGGGCTTGTTATACGTGTAGAGATATAGACGCCGAGCACTACGAATATTCCACCAGCCGCTTGATACCATGTCAGCCGTTCATCAATGAAAAGAATAGCAAATACGGATGCGAAGACTGGAATTAAATTAAGAAAGATGCCCGCTTTACCCGGGCCTACCTGCGATACGGCCGAGTTCCAGGAGATAAAGGCTACAATGGAAGCGAATATCCCTGTATACAATACAGTCAATAAAGAACCAAACGACCATGTAATCGGAACGTGAGTAATGAACGCCTCGTAAATAAAGAAAGGAAACAGGATGCCAATACCGATAATGATACATATAAGAAAAGTGCTGTAGCCGGGTAAGATACCGGTATACCGCTTGACAAGAACAGAATAAATACTCCAGCAAATCAGGGCGGCAATCACAAGCAAATCGCCGATATTGAAAGAGAAGGCAAACAGTGTTGCAAGCGAGCCTTTAGATAGAATGAATAACACCCCGGCGAGTGATAAAATAATCCCGACCGTCTGATTTTTGTTTAAACGCTCACGCAGCATAAAAAAAGAAAGGATACAAATGACGATCGGTGTAGACGAGTTGACGAGTGAAGCATTAATCGATGTTGTATAATGCAGTGCAATATACAATAATGTGTTAAATCCCGCCACACCAGTCAATGCCATGAAAATCACAGTAGGCATGTGCTTACGCACGATAGGCCATTCTTTGCGCACATTCGGCCAGGCGAACGGAAGGAATACTAGAAGAGCGGTACACCAGCGTAGAAATGAGAGTGTGTATGGAGGCAAGCTTTCCGCAATAGCCCGTCCAATCACAAAGTTTCCACCCCATAATAGATTGGCCAGCACAAGCAGCGCATAAGGAGAAACACGCGTCATGATAGCTGTTCACCACTTTTCGACGTTTCTTTCTAGTATATACTAGTTTTCTGTTCTTTCGTAACGAAGAAGTGGTTAAGAAGAGGGCGCAAAGTGGTAGGTAAATGATTGATCGGTTAATACGTCAAAGGAAAATCCCTGCTTGCGCAGCCCTTCAATGATAGCAGGGAGCGCCTCTACAGTTGTGGTCTTTACTTGTGAATCATGCAGTAAGATAATGGTTTTTTGTTTGTTTTTACTGCCTTGCAGAACAGATTGGATAATGATATCCCGTGACTGAGTGACACGTTCAGCATCTCTGGAATCGACATTCCAGTCGAAGTAGCGATAGCCTTCCCTGGTCATTTGCTGTATAAGAGTATGCATTAAGTTTTTTCCCCCATACTTACGGCTTATATGGTTGTTGGAACCGCCCGGAAAGCGGATAATATTTGGCTTCTGTCCTGTCAATTGATAGACAAGCTCACGAATTTGATTGAAGTCTTGATGGAAAGCGGTAGGCGAGACGTAGATTGTGCGGTATTCGTGTGAATAAGAATGAAGACCGATAGCGTGTCCTTCTGCCACGATACGTTTATACATGTGCTTACCGCGTTCCGATTGGTTGCCTATTACAAAGAATGTAGCTTTAATTTTGTAATGATCCAATATGGAAAGAATAGCAGATGTATTGGAGGAAGGACCGTCATCGAACGTTAAGTAAGCCACTTTTTTATTTGGACTTTGCTGTGATGTTTTTTTCATATTTTGTTTTATTTTTTTTAATTCACCGGCAAGTTTTTTATTAGCTGCCTGAAGTTCTTTTTTTTCTTGTTGTATTTTCTCCAGGTGACGTGCGGTATTCCGGTACGTGTATGCCTGGAGAGAAGTGTAGATAATAAACAGGATAAAAAAGATAATACTAACCGTAACCGCGCCTTTAATCGTTCTCGCCCCCAGTATAAGATTCAGTATTATAGATATGTATGACAGGCAACGAGCGATCATGACGGGGGCGCTGCAAGGTTTGACAACAGGGAGTAAAAAACGTAACATTCAACCTATGTATTTATTGATGAGGAGCAGAAGAGATGCTGCGGAAGAATATATACAAATTATCGCCTATTCAAATCATTGTTAGCGCGTATTTTATTGCCATTGTCGTTGTTACAGGGCTATTGATGCTGCCGATAAGCCTGAAACCGGGAGTTAGCCTTTCGTTTGTGGATGCGTTGTTTACCGCCACCAGTGCGGTGAGTGTGACCGGATTGACAACCGTGAGTACTCCAGAGACATTTAGTACGTTTGGTTCAGTAGTGCTGATTAGCGCTTTTCAATTGGGTGGTATCGGCGTAATGACTTTGGGTACGTTTATCTGGATTTTATTCGGCACACCGATCGGACTATCTCAGCGCCGGTTGATTATGGTGGATCAGAACCGTTATAATCTTTCCGGCCTGGTCCAACTTATGAAATTAGTCCTTGGTATGGCGTTATTGTTTGAGGCGGTTGGAGCTGTTATCTTTGGGCTTTATTTTTATTTTGCTGGGTATTATGACTCGCTTGCTACTTCTTTTTATTATGGGATTTTTCACTCGATTTCTACATATACCAATGCTGGATTTGATTTGTTCGGCAATTCGCTTCTCGATTTTGCAGACGATTATTTTGTTATTAGTTTGACAGCTATCCTTATTATTCTCGGTGCGATTGGTTTTCCGGTACTTGTGGAACTAAGAGAATATTTCTTTGGCGGACACAAAAGATTCCGCTTCTCGTTATATACGAAGGTTACGACTTTTACCTTCGGAATCTTGCTTGTGCTTGGAACTATCGGTGTGTGGGTAGTGGAAGACTCGCGTTATTTGGCCGGTATGACCTGGCATGAGAAGTTTTTCTATTCGATGTTTTTGTCCGTTACAGCACGTAGTGCGGGCCTGGTGACAGTGGACCCTTCCGATTTAAGCGTAACGAGTCAGTTTTTTACCTCGATTCTTATGTTCATCGGGGCTAGTCCATCTAGTGTAGGCGGAGGCATACGTACTACGACACTGGCGGTTATGATTCTGACGATTATTACTTTTGCCAGGGGGCGTAATGAGGTCCGCATCTTCGGTCGTTCATTACGGCAGGATGATATTAACAAAAGTTTTGTGTTTTTTTCCACAGCCTCCATTCTGGTGATAAGCGGCATCTTGATTTTAGAGATGGTAGATGGGCATAGATTCTCGCTATCTGCTATTATCTTTAACATCTGTTCCGCATTCGGCACGTGTGGCATGTCTATAGGAGCGATAAGTGAATCTACTCCTGTAAGCAAGATGGTGCTAGTGCTATTGATGTATATCGGACGTATTGGTATGATGCCATTCTTGTCCATTTTTATCTCTGGAAAGGCAAAGGCCGATATCCATTATCCGGAAGAAAAAATTATTATCGGCTAAATTTCGTAGGGCAATGGGCGCTTATATAGCGCTCTTTTTTCTTACTTAATTACTAAAAAAGGTAAATATAGTAACTTTCTCTTGCGTATATCCGTATAACGAGGAAAATAAAGAGAGAGAAAGGAGCGAAATTTGGTGAATCGGCTCGAATATCGTCGATTGGACGAAGGAAATGGATTTCCTGTTCTGTATTATTACGATTTCATCGATAAAGATGAAGTTGCATTGCGCTTTGCCTGTGACTATTTTGTAAAAGACGGACTTGTGTATGAAAAAACGTCCTGTGCAATTGAAACTTCCTGCTATGTCATCTATGTACAGGTAGCAGAAGATGAAAGGGTACTTGAGTCGGCAAAGCCGGTAGCTCGTCAGAAACCTGGAATTATGATGGAAGTGCGTGAGTTCAAAGAAGATACGGCCCATTATCCTGTCGTATGCACATACACGTTCCAAGACGATGACGACGCAATCCTGTATTTGCAGAGCCAATTCCTATACCTGTATGGCCGGGAATGGGAGAAAACGTCGACTGAAATCGACGAGGATCGAGGCGTGTACGTTTATTATGCGCAGCCGACTGCTTGAAGGGAGGAGTGGGAATGAACGAGACGATGGGGAAGAGGGGCCGGACAAAAAAATTATTGAGCCTGTTTATGGCAACAGCCCTTGTGACAGCGACTGCCGGATGTTCGTCAGACGATAAGTGCTACGACCAGGATAATGATGGATATTGTGACGATGATGGAAGTGCGCATAGTGGTTCCTATACGAGTGGAAATGGCGGCAAGAAGCTATTCCAGCGAAAGAACGGGATTTCCAGCGCCTCTAAAGGCTCAAAGGGCGGCATAGGCAGCTCAGGTTGGAGCAGTAGTTAACGTGCGGCATGCTATGGAGTACGAGAAGCGCCGGGCCGAACTGTATGGCCCGCTTCGCGAAGAAGGCATATTTACCTGG
The DNA here is from genome assembly GCF_001274715.1 of Aneurinibacillus migulanus. Taxonomy (GTDB): domain Bacteria; phylum Bacillota; class Bacilli; order Aneurinibacillales; family Aneurinibacillaceae; genus Aneurinibacillus; species Aneurinibacillus migulanus. The sequence continues at coordinate 30,181 of NZ_LGUG01000004.1, forward strand.
GATTGGATGTATGGAGAGGAGTATGCGCTGGCTGATATCTATCAGATTACGGCACGAGAACGCGAGGAATTAGCGAAAGCGACCGAGTGCTTAGGCCGCGTATTCGCCCGGACAGCGTCGATAGTATGTCAGGGAAGTTCGGAGCTGTTGGCGGAACTGGGAATACCCAAGGAAGCATGGCAAGCGATCAGGGGAACCGTATGGGAAGAGGTGCCTACCGTTATAGGTCGGTTTGACTTTGCCCAGACACCAGAGGGCTGGAAGATGCTTGAGCTGAATAGTGATACGCCTACTGGCATTGTTGAGGCGTTTTATGTAAATGAGCGGGCATGCAGGTTCTTTGGAATGAAGAATCCGAATGAAGGCATGGAGCAGGACTTGACCGGAGCATTTCAGAACGCGGTAGCCAGATATCAGAAGCTGGGTTATTCGACAGATAGCATTGTATTTAGTGCCTTGGATTGGCATGAAGAAGATGCGGGGACGACGAAGTATCTGCTCAGGCAGTCGGGTCTTGAGGCATCATTCGTCGCGTTAAAAGACTTACGTGTATACGATGACAGGCTATGCATGCTGACAGCGGATGGACAACATCGGACGATTGATGTACTATATCGGTTGCATGCGCTGGAGAAGCTGGCCGAAGAGAGAGATGCAGATGGATATCCAACTGGCGCCCATGTGCTTGATATTATTGCTCGCCGCAGACTTGCAGTAATTAATCCACCATCCGCATTTGTTGCCCAGACAAAAGCCCTACAAGGGCTTATCTGGAATTTGTATGAAGCTGGAGAGTTCTTTACAGAGGAAGAGCGGGAGACAATCGGTCGGTATATGTTGCCGACATATTTTGAGAACCGCTTTGCAGGGAACGCGCCCTACGCTGTGAAGCCGATTTTCGGAAGGGAAGGCGGAGGCGTAACCTTATATGACGTACATAATCGAATCATAGAAAAGGACACAGAAGAATTCTATTGGGATCAGCCAATGATATATCAGCGGTTTGCCGAACTTTCTTCTATTACGGTTAAGACGATGAAAGGAGCGTATAAAGGGAGCTTGCTCTGGGGTTCCTTTATCATCGATGGCTGCGCATCCGCGATTGTAGCGAGAGCAGGCGGGAAAATTACGGGGAATCTCTCTTACTATGTGCCCACCGGACTTATATAAAGTAAAACTTCCATATGTAAAGTAAATATAGAAAGGAGATGCAAGATGGCGTCACAATGGGATAATATTTTGAATTTCCTACTTTATCTGGCTGTTACGCTGCCGTTGCTTGGTTTCGGGATGCTGGTGTTTCTTTTTACGACTCCGTATAAAGAGTATGCCCTTATCCAGGAGGGCGCTGATACGAGTGACCCGCAGAAGCAATGCGCCGCAAAAGCCGCCGCACATGACTTGGGCGGAAAAATCATCGGGCTTTCCATCGTTCTTGCGTCGGCGATTTATCATTCCGTCAATCTTCTTGACCTTGTTATCTGGGGCGTAGTCGCCACTGTATTTCAAGTATTGGTATTTTATTTATTTGAACTTATCACACCGTTTCGCGTTATATCAGAGATACCAAAAGGGAATGTAGCTGTAGGTCTTTTTGCATCCCGCTTAAGTATTGCTACTGGCCTATTGATGGCCGCGCTCATTAGTTATTAAAATCATTCTATTGTCTGCCAGGAGAGGAGAGAGAAAAAACTACCGTGTTTATTACCATCCGTGACATCAGCAAAAGATATGGTTCAAAAAGCGTACTGCATAATGTGAATCTGGAAATTGCGCAAGGTGAAATGTTCGGTGTCGGAGGAGAAAACGGTGCAGGAAAATCTACACTGCTCTCCATTATTGCCTCGGTTATAAAACCGAGCAGTGGCGAAGTTCTCATAGATGGTGTATCCGTACAGCGGGGTGGAGCCGCAATCAGGAAGCAAATCGGCTACGTTCCACAGGAACTGGCGCTCTATCCATCCTTGCGAGGCATTGATAATCTCGCTTTTTGGGGTAAGTTGTATGGTCTAAGGGGCAAAGAACTGGCGTTACGGATGGATGAGATCATTGATATTATCGATTTGCGCGATAGAATCAAAGAGCGCGTCGATGCCTATTCCGGAGGGATGAAGCGTAGACTGAACCTCGGAGTGGCGCTGTTGCATAAGCCTAAACTATTGATCCTCGACGAGCCGACGGCAGGAGTAGATGTTCGCTCCAGACGACACATTATTGAAACATTAAAAGAAATGAGTAAACACGGGTGTACCATTCTCTATACGAGTCACCACCTTGAAGAAATGGAGGCGTGTGACCGGATTGGAGTTTTAAAAGGCGGCGAAATTCTCGCCGTCGGTATAGCACAAGAGGTTAAACATCATTTGAAAGGGGAAAATTTACATGGTATCGAAAGGTAAAATGCCTATTATCCTAGCAGTGATTGCAGTGCTAGTAATAGGTGGCGGACTTTATACCGCTTATGCGTTTTTTGACGTGTTCAAAAGTAACAAGACAATCTATCTCGAGGCAGAAGCGCAAGAGATGCAGAATTTTTCTAAAGTTATGGAGGAGTACGAGAAGAGCTATAATGAGTATGCTCAACCATACCTTGAAGGCGGCGTAGAACAAAAGATGGAGATTTCCAATCTGGTGCTCGATATGCCGACAACAGATCCACAGATGGCAAAAGTAATGGAAATATTGAAAGATGCCAAACTGGTTACTGAAGCGAAAGTTGATGACAAGAACAATAAAAATTACTCTAAAATCGATTTGAACATCAAAAACAATAATATAGTTGGTGCAGAACTCTTTTATGACGCTGAAAAAGTAGGGTTCGGAGTCCCGGTTATATACAACAAATACGGTTATTTCAATTGGAAAGATAGAGGGGTTATGGAGCAAAGATACGGCCTAACAGGTTTGCCGAAGCGTGTTCCTAGCTCAAAGGACTATATGGAACTGGTAAAAGTGCCACGTGAAGAATTGCGCCCGATTATCGCGGAGTATGCAAAGCTGTATGCAGATAGTATTCAGGATAAGCAAATAATTGTGAACAAAAAAGCGACCTTCGAAGAGCAGGGTGTAAAGCTGGCTGCTAAAGAAATCACAGTGACATTTACTCCGGAAGAACATAAGCAGTTGCTGAAGAAAATCGTCGATAAAATTTCCAAAGACACAAAATTGCAAGACCTTCTCTATCCACGCTATGAAAAGTTAGCTGAAATGTCGGCAACAGGTACTCCTCAAGATATGCCAAAGCTGACAAAAGAAGAGTTCAAGAAAAAATTTACTAAGTTTAAAGAGGACGCTGATCGTTCAATCGACAAAGGCGAAGTCGGAGAAGGCATGAAAATGGTCATCTATGCCGATAAAAAACATAACATTCTAAGCAGAACGATTGAGACAACAGATAAGAAAACCGGAGAAAAAGCTGTTTTCAAGCTTGCAAGCTTCCAGGATAAAGAAAATAAAGATCATGTTGTATTCGATGTAACGACAGACAAATCCGGCGATACAGGCAAAGTTAGCATTGTCTATGTGAACAAGAAGGAAGGCGAAAATCAAAAAGGAAGTGTGAAGCTCAGCACTACTGATAAAATAGGTGAAACTACAAAAAGCGACTTCACCGCAGACGCCGCCTTTACTATAACGAAAGAAGGCAACAAACAGAACCAGGATGTAAAAGTGGATTTCAAAGACAACCAGCAGGCCCAAGCAACACCGTTCACGTTGACCTGGAAAGGTACGGTTACGGATAACGATAAAGACAAAGCTCGTACATCTGATTATAAAATCGAGTTCACAGGACCGCAAAATGATCCATCTATGCCAAAGAAAATCGCGTTTACTATGAAGTCTGATGAAAAATTCAATGTAGCGAATGTAAAGCTGCCAGAATTGAACGCACAAAATAGTATTAACATGGCAACGGTAACGGATCAGGAGTTAATGCAAGTCCAGCAGGAAATTCAAAATGGCGGTATGCAGTTCATGATGAAGAATATGCAATTGTTCCAGCAGTTAGGCCTTATTCCTGCCGATGCTGGTCCGATGATGCAGTAACATAGAGTAAAGCGTACAGGAAAAGGAAGGGGTCATTCAGGCCCCTTCCTATCATTGTATAAATAGTAAAGCCCGAAGTGACACCAAGCGGCCGTTTGGCTTCTTTGAGGAAAAAGGACGAGAGGCAACACTCGCAAGTTTTTCTTTCGATCGTCCACAAAATAGATATAGGGTGATTTGCGTGCGATTACTAACCTTGATTGGGAAAGAGCTCACGCTATATCGGCGGGATGGAAAAGCGATTGTCCTTCTTCTAGTAATGCCGATTTTTTTTATTTGGTTGTTCGCACAGGTGCTGTCTCCGCATCTGTTCACAAGCCGTTACAGCCAGGCATTTGAAATCGCATTTGCGGATGAGGACAAGACTTTTAATACGCAGATGATTAGCCGTCAGCTTGAAGAGTTGGATTATATGAAGGGTTTTATTACCGTACATAAAACGAACGAAGCCGAGGCCATAGAAATGCTGAAAGCCAACCGGATTGCGGGCGCGATTATCATTCCAAAGGGGTTTACCGCCAGCCTGTACAGCGGTGATAATTACCCGGTCACCTTTATTGGTAATCGGACGCAGAAAGAGCAAGCCGATCAAATTAAAAATCAGCTTATCAGCGCGATGAATGATTTGTCGGCGGGCCAGAGTGGCGTAAAAGCAGTATGGCATACGGTAAGGGACGGTGGTGCAACACCGCAGCAGTTGGACCATGTTATGAAGGACAGCGTGATGAATTTTATGATGCAAGCACTTGGCCGAAACGAAATCTATGAAAAAGTTACGCTTACATCGATGCCTCAGGTCCGTTTTCCAGAGTATTTTACATCCGCGCTTGCGATCGTATTTGTGAGTTTTCTGGGCATTCGGGGTAGTCGTTCCCTGGCTGAAGAACAGGAATTGGGCATGCTGAGCCGGTTCCGCGCGGCACCGTTCGGTATGTGGCAGATATTTTCCGGGAAATTTCTCGGTATGTTTCTTCTGTTGTGGGTGCAGACTGCTCTGCTTGTCATAGGGGCAAGCCTGTTGTTTGGTAACTATCTGGGAGCACAGGCAGGTTCATTTTTGCTGTTATTTACGGCAATTGCCTTCACGGTTGCCGCCTGGTCATTTTTGCTGGCCGTTCTCGGCTTATTCTCTAAAGGAACAGAACTTCTAGGCTATATCGGTACGTTTTTACTTGCTATCATTGGAGGCAACATTTATCCGCTGTTCTCCCTTTCGGATAGTCTGCAGACAGCGAGCGAATTTACATTCACACGATGGGCCATGCAGGGGTTGCTGAAACTTTTCTCTGGCGACGTGTCGCTTTCGGTATGGCCGGAGGCGAACATGCTGCTTATGATAGGTGGCGTGTTGCTGGTAGTCTCCTGTGCGCTCCTGCCGCTTGCGAGGAGGAAATAGATGTACGCAATACTACAAGTGCTCAAACTCAGGCTGCAGCTGATTTTGAAGGATCGGATGTTTTTGCTGCTGCTTCTCCTGTTTCCGTTCGTCTTCGTATTTATCTTGAATGCGACTCAAAGTTTTCAAAAGCAGCCGATTATTCCGGTGGCGGTAGCGGATGAAGACAGAAGTGATTATTCGAAGCTGGTCATAGATCGCTTTGCGACTAAAGAAGGTATTCGCGTACTCCGAGTTGGTCGAGATGAAGCATATCGACTAACGGAGAATTATAAGGTGGAAGCGGCATTTGTTATTAAAGAAGGTTTCAAAGATGCGATTATGAACGAGGATACGGACAAGACAGTGGAAATGCTGAAAAATCCGGGCTCGTTATCGTATGGAATTCTTGGTGAGATGCTTGGCAGCGAAGTAATGCGGCTCTCTGCAAATACGGGGGCAGCCAACAAGACGGAGCAACTCTACCAATTGTATGGATTGACGCCACCTACGTCCGGTTCGTTATGGGAGCGGGTGTGGAACTATGCCGACTCTCAGTGGGAGCCGAAACCTCTGATGACAATCGATTACAAAGAAATGTCAGGTAACGATGTACAGGCGGTAAACAGGGTGACAAATGTATCCAATGCGGCATTGACTGGTATAGGTATGCTACTGGTCTTCGTATTGCTTTTTGTCACGCTCCACAGCCGCTGGCTGCTGGAGGAACGGGATAATGGAACGCTAAAGCGGATTATGTCTGCACCGGGAATACTGTGGAGGTTCTATGTGGGCAACATCGCTGCACTTGGCCTTCTTTCCTTGTTCTTAATAAGTGTTTGTGCTGTCCTGGCCCGAGTTCTGTTCGGCGCTTCACTTGTATTTCATCCATTGCAGTATGTGTTGCTTGGCGCCTATACGTATGCTGTGATTGGACTGGGTATGTTCTTCTCGGCGATATTCAAGACGAGCAGACAGCTAGAGACAGGTGCCCCGCTGCTGGCGCTGTTAACCGGCTTTGTTGGAGGATGTTTTTGGCCATTCCTGCCGCTTACAGGGCTCTCTGAAACGCTGGCTTTATGTACACCGCAGGGCTGGACGCTTGCGGGAATGAAGCTGCTTATATCAAATGATTACGAGTCGATGGACGTATTACGAATCGTACTTATTCTCGCCGGCTTCGGAACTGTATTGTTTGCGTATAGCTTCTATCGAATTCGTAGACAGGCAGTTTCTTAACTATATACATCTGATTTGATACATCGACAAATTTTTATGGTGGGAGATAAGAAAAGAAGGAAGGGCGGTGGGTGGGAGCGGTCGGAAAAAGACACGTTGGCCCTTCTTCTGCCGGATCGCAGGGCGTATCCAACCTCTTCTTTTTTCCAAATATACCCTTTCCAACCACATTCCATAGCATTTCGATTTTACTATATCTAAAAAAACGTCCCGACGCATGTTCGCATGCGTGCGGGACGTTTTTTGTTTCTTAATGGATGAGAAAGCGACATCTACTTTCTTCCGAACGCGTGGAACAGCGGATGAAAAAGACCGACAACTGTCTCCTTTATCCAAGATGCCCAGATGTTTTGTCGGTCCCCCTAAAGTGACACAAAGCGACCGCTTAGCTTTCTGTAACAGTTGTTGTCGATGCGTACTTGGCATATACTTCCGGACGACGGTCTTTTGCGGGAAAGACCTGGCCTCGTTCACGGTTTTCCTTAAGCATTTCCATATCGATTTTCCCGGTAGCAATCATACTTTCGTTCGTCTCGCCTAGCGCGAGTATACCATCGGCCGGGAAAGGATAATCACACGGTGCGAAAATGCCTGCCTGACAATAACCAGAATCGATTTGTGGAATATGAGGCATATAGCCCACAAGACCACTCAATGCCACGAATATTTGGTTTTCGATAGCACGGGCCTGCGAGCAGAGTCGTACTCGATAGTAGCCGTGTGCCTCGTCCGTAAACGATGGACAGAGGATGATATCTGCACCCATGTCTGCCAATGCACGGGCACTTTCTGGAAATTCGATATCATAGCAAGTAAGAATGCCGACACGTCCTATCGCTGTATCGTAAACAGAGAAACCGTTGCCCGGCTTCAAATTCCAACGGGCACGTTCTTCCGGAGTTAAATGCACTTTATTTTGCTGGACATAGCGTCCGTCCGGGAAGAAGAGAAACGCTGCATTGACGAAGCTGTCTCCTTCTTTCGTTATATGTGTTCCTCCCAGAATCGTAATGCCTGTTTCTTTACTGAACTGCTGGAAGGTTGTAATGTATTCATTCGTAAATGAATCAATGAATTGGCAGGCTTCGTAATGGTTTAAGACAGGAGAGAGCGCAAGCAATGTGCCGGTTAAATATTCCGGAAAAACAACCAGCTTACTTCCATCATTGATTGCCTGCTGTAGGTGTTCCGCTACCTGTCGCCAGAATTCCTCTTTGGAATTCAAAGGTCCGATAGCGTATTGTACAACCGAAATGGCTGAAATCGTCAATTCTATCAACTCCTATCCTGTCATATTATAAATGTTAGGATTTCTCCACTCTACCAGAACGGCTTTATGGAGCGATTCCTCATCCTCCACATAATTATCCAGAATCTGAAGCGGCATGAGTCCTTGCTTTATCATAAACGAAAGTACCATATCATATATTTCTCCGTTTGTCACGCGTCGCACATATTCTTCGACACTGATTTTGTCTATATGCAGGTGAAGTCCAGGGATACGGCACCCTGCGAGAAAACGTACAAGACCTGAACGTACTACGAGCTGTTTGCGTGCTTCGTATAGAGCCTTTGCTATACCTTTACCACGAAATGAGGGGCGTACACATACATCGATGCCATACAAGCTATCCCCATGCGGATTGTGGGTTCGCTGAATGTAACCGCCATCTGTGACTTCTTCCCATGTATGGGGTTTTCCGTCATAGCGGACAATAAGCGACGTGGCTGAGCCAACAACTTTACCTTTATATTCCGCAAGCATTGCCCCTGCGGGAAACGTTTCTGTGTGTGCGGTAATTTGATCGCGGTTCCACCATAATTGTTCCGGAAACGGTGGGGGAAATGCCTCACGTTGTACATCGAGCAGCTCATCAAAATCAGCCAGTGTATAAGGACGAACTGTAATGGTCATCGTGTTTCTCCTCGCTCTCCCTCTTCGTGTCTACCCGGACGTTTTGCAGTCCCGTCTGGCCAAGGCAAAAAGCAACCCTCTACACCTCAGTGTGGGAGACGAACCGACGTCCGTTTGCAACATAGTGTGGTAGCTATTCACTCTTGATCGTACTGGATAATCAACACCCTTGCGATAGTAATATTGTATACGTTTTCACCTTTCCAACAACTGTATATGCAGAAATTTTACCATAACGCTTGTTTTTTTATTCAGATAATTTTATGATAACAGATAAATAATCAAATTCGGAATTGTAGTTCCGAATTTCGGAACGGAGGAGTGCGGTGAGCGGTAATAAGACTGTAGTTAAATCACTTGAAATTCTGCAGCTTTTCTATGCTCATGAGCGTTTAACGCTTCAAGAGATGGTTGATTTGCTTACTTTGCCCAAAACATCGTTGCATCGCCAAGTGAAAGCGCTTGAAGAAATGGGTTTTTTAACGAGGGATGCTGATGGAAAGTATGCGCTGGGCCTGATTTTTCTGGAGCTTGGGCAGCTGGTAGCGGAGCGCCTCGATATTCGTCGCATTGCTTTTCCTTATATGTGTCGTCTGCGCGATGAGGTGAAAGAGGCGGTCAATCTCATCGTCCGCGAAGGTGACGAGGCGATTTATATTGAGAAGGTCGATACGCAAAATCCAGTTCGCCTGTATACGAGGGTGGGGCGGCGTTCGCCTCTGTATGCAGGAGCCTGTTCACGCATCTTGCTTGCGTTTATGTCACCGGAAGAAGCGGAAAACTATATTTCTCGAACGGATTTGAAAGCGATAGCCTCAGGTACGATTACTGACCGGAATGAATTGCGAGAGGTGGTAGCACGTGCACGGATGCACGGCTACTCGGTTAGCTATTCGGAGCTGGAAGACCATTCAGCGGCAGTGGCAGCTCCGATTTTTAATCATAGAGGACAGGCAGTCGCCGGTCTAAGTATGGCCGGTCTGGAAGCTCATTACGAAGATGAGAATTTGACCTTACTCATCCAGAAAATAAAGCAGACGGCTGGGGAAATTTCCCGGCAGCTCGGCTATAAACAACAGGCGAGGTGAAATGCAATGAAAATATACCCATTGGGTGATGCTGCGGCGGTAATCGAATTGGGAGGGGAGATTTCCGAGGCTGTCCACCGTAAAGTGAAAGCATTGTCCATACAGCTGGAAGCGCAACCAATTCCCGGCATGATAGAATATGTTCCGGCTTTTACAACGGTAACAGTGTTCTATGATCCGTACCGGGTGCTTAGAGAAATGGGTGTACAGCTGTCTGAAGCAGGGATGTCGGGGCTTGTCTCCCCTTATCGCAAGGTACATGACATGCTGGAACGAATGGTTGCGGAAATAGGGGACGAAGCGGAAATTGCAGCACGTGTAATTGAAATTCCAGTTTGTTATGGAGAAGAATTCGGTCCTGATCTCGAATTCGTGGCTAATCACAATGGGCTGACGCCTGAAGAAGTTATCCGTATTCACAGCTCTGCCGAATATCTGGTGTATATGGTTGGCTTTGCACCGGGTTTTCCCTATCTTGGGGGCATGCCAGAGGCGATTGCGGCGCCACGGCGTCCTTCTCCTAGATTAGCGATTCCGGCTGGTTCGGTCGGAATCGCGGGAAAGCAGACTGGTGTATATCCGATTGAAACACCGGGTGGATGGCAGATTATCGGCCGGACCCCGATTGAGCTGTTCATACCGGATAGTAACCCGCCGACGATTCTTGCTTCCGGGGATCGGATTTGTTTCCGGGCCATTTCCCGGCAAGAATATATGGAGAGGAAGGAGGGGGGCAGATAGATGGGAATAAAGGTACTACGTGCCGGACTACAGACAACGGTTCAGGATTTGGGACGATATGGTTTTCAACAGCATGGTGTCATTGTCAGTGGTGCGATGGATACGTTTGCATTGCGAATGGCTAACTTGCTGGTTGGTAATAACGAAGGCGAAGCTGCGTTAGAGATTACATTGATGGGTCCGAGGCTAGAGTTTGAACAGGATGTGCTCATTGCGATTTGCGGCGCTGACCTTTCAGCAAAGGTAGATGGCGTTCCAGCCCGGCAATGGTGCCCGGTATATATAAAGAAAGGTAGCGTTTTGTCTTTTGGTGGCTGCGTGTTCGGTTGTCGTGCATATTTGGCGGTAGCGGGCGGTTTTGCCGTCAAGGAAGTATTAAACAGCCGCAGTACATATTTACGTGCAGGGATCGGTGGTTATCTTGGACGGGCCTTGCAAGAAGGAGATGTGCTAACGGTTGGCTCTCCTGCCGAATGGAGCGACCGGGAAATGCGAAAGTTGGCCGAACAGAGCGCAGGGATGACCGCGTTAGGCTGGGGGATCAGTGTCGACCTATTCCCGAGTTATGGAACGAATCCGACAATCCGTGTATTAAGAGGTGCACAGTTTAACCATTTTGCGCAAGAAAGCCGGGATGCATTCCTCGCTTCACCATTCAAGGTGTTGCCGCAGTCGGACAGAATGGGCTACCGTCTGAAAGGACCCAAGCTGGAACTCTCAGAGCCGCTAGAGATGATCTCCGAAGCAGTGGCGTCGGGTACGGTGCAGGTACCGCCGGAAGGCCAGCCGATTGTGTTGTTGGCGGACCGTCAGACTGCAGGCGGTTATCCGAAAATCGCCCAGATTATTTCTGTTGATCTTCCGGTTATTGCCCAGGCGAAGCCGGGGGAGAGCCTTCGTTTTCAGGTCGTTTCGCTTGAGGAAGCTGAGGCACTCTATGTGGCACGAGAGATGCAAATCGAACAGGTGAGACAGGCAATTGCTTTACGATATCGATAAAGTAAAACTTCCAGGGGAATGTATCTCCTACGTAGTGTACTTGAAGGGGAGATAATTGCCCATTGGAGTAGGATAAAGGAGGAAAAACATGTATCGAGTAGATATTAACTGTGATATGGGAGAAAGCTTTGGCGCGTATCGGATGGGAGAAGATGAAGCGATTCTATCATTCATCACTTCTGCTAATATCGCTTGCGGGTTCCATGCTGGAGGCCCGGCCGTTATGCGTAGGACAGTGAATATGGCACTTGAGAAAGGTGTAGCGATGGGAGCGCATCCTGGCCTGCCTGACCTTGAAGGATTCGGTCGACGGAACATGGATATTACGCCACAGGAAGCGTATGACATGGTCGTATACCAAGTAGGGGCTTTATATGGGTTCGTGAAAGCATCGGGAGGGCAATTGCAGCACGTCAAACCGCATGGTGCTTTATACAATATGGCTGCAAAAAGTTCGGCCTTATCGGAAGCGATTGCTGAAGCGGTGTACAAGGTAGACCCGGAGCTTATCCTATTCGGGCTCTCAGGTAGCGAACTGGTCAAAGCTGGGCAGCGTATCGGTCTACGGACAGCGAATGAAGTGTTTGCGGATCGAACCTACCAGGCAGATGGTACGTTGACTTCGCGCCGAGAGCCGAATGCGCTAATTACAGATACAGAAGAGGCCGTCGGACAGGTTATTCGTATGGTGAAAGAGAAAAAGGTGCATACCATGCAAAAGCAAGATATTAACATTCAAGCGGATACGGTCTGCATTCATGGGGATGGCGCACATGCGCTCGAATTCGCCAGGACCATTCGTGAACTGTTGGGACAGGCTGACGTATCGGTCCGTGCCATCGGAGAAAAATAAGAGAAAGCTTACATCATCTTATGCATGCCGAGATATCAGATGTAATTCGCATCCATGTGATGTTTCGGCATGAAATGCAGCACGATATAAGGGGGATTCACTATGAACAAACAGGGAAACAGAAGCGTATTGCTCGGTGCTGCCTTTCTTATGGCGACATCGGCGATTGGGCCAGGATTCCTAACGCAGACGACAGTATTTACTAGCCAGTTGGCAGCAAGCTTTGGATTTGTCATTCTGATGTCTATTATCCTGGACATCGGAGCACAGATGAACATCTGGCGTATCATCGCCGTATCAGGAAAGCGGGCGCAGGATATCGCCAACATGGTGCTGCCGGGTCTCGGCTATTTTCTCGCTTTTCTGATTGTCATTGGAGGTCTTGCGTTCAATATCGGGAACGTCGGCGGTGCGGGACTTGGCATGAATGTCATGTTCGGTATGACACCGGAGATGGGAGCACTCATTAGTGGAATTATCGCTATTGCGATTTTCATCATTAAAGAAGCGGGCAAGGCGATGGATCGTTTTACCCAAGTAGCTGGATTCGTTATGATTGGACTTACGGTTTATGTTGCAGTTACTTCCCAGCCTCCGATAGGTGAAGCGGTGGTTAGAACGTTTGTACCGGAGCAGATTAACATGATGGCTATCGTTACGCTCGTTGGTGGAACAGTAGGCGGTTATATCACCTTTGCTGGTGGACACCGTTTGTTAGATGCTGGAATCAAGGGCAAAGAGGCATTACCTCAAGTAACAAAAGGAGCTGTCTCGGCTATCGGTATCGCTTCGATTATGCGAATTGTATTGTTTTTGGCGGCGCTCGGCATCGTGGCTCAGGGGCTAACGCTTGACCCGGCGAACCCTCCTGCATCGGTGTTTCAGCTGGCTGCCGGCAACATCGGCTACAAAATTTTCGGTATCGTAATGTGGGCTGCCGCGATTACTTCAGTCGTCGGAGCGGCGTATACGTCCGTTTCGTTTATCCGAACATTCAGCCCTTCATTGGAGAAATATCACCGTGGCATTATTATCGGATTTATAGCGCTTTCTACGCTTGTCTTTACTCTTATTGGTAAACCGGTCAAAATTCTTGTTCTTGTTGGAGCATTGAATGGCTTGATTCTGCCGATTTCTCTTGGTGTTATTCTTATCGCCGCATATAAAACAAAAATCGTTGGCGACTATAAGCACCCACTCTGGCTGACGATATTTGGGGCAATTATTGTGGTCACGATGGCCATTATGGGTGGAATGACCATGTTTACAGAGCTTCCAAAGCTGTTTGCTTAATGAATGATATATTTTGCAGAAGGAGGAAGAAACATGAGTAATCCAGCTATACTTACACCGACCGAAGCGCGTGCGCTAATTCGGGAAGGGAAATGGAACAGACCAACATCAGGAATGGCTGCGGGTTATACACAGGCTAACCTCGCCATTTTGAAGAAGGAATTGGCTTTTGAGTTCTTGTTGTTCTGCCAGCGTAATCCGAAGCCATGCCCTGTATTGGATGTGACTGAAGCCGGTTCTCCGGTGCCGAAACTAATTGCACCGGATGCGGATATACGTACGGATATTCCGGCATATCGCGTGTACAGGCATGGGGAGCTAGTGGATGAAGTAACGGATATTCTGTCCTACTGGGAAGATGATATGGTAGCATTTTTGCTCGGTTGCAGCTTTACATTTGAGCAGGCGATGCTTAAGAATGATATCCCGGTACGCCATATAGAAGAAGATTGTAATGTGCCGATGTACCAAACGAATATACCATGTATAAAAGCCGGACGTTTTGAAGGCCCGATGGTAGTTAGCATGCGCCCGGTACCGGAAAAGGATGTGGTACGCGCCGTACAGGTAACAAGCCGTTTTCCTGCCGTACATGGCGCTCCGGTTCATGTCGGTAATCCGGCGTCTATCGGAATCCGTGATATCCATCAGCCTGATTTTGGCGATCGTGTAACCGTGAAAGAAGGCGAAGTTCCCGTGTTCTGGGCGTGCGGTGTCACACCACAGGCAGTAGCTATGCATATGAAACCGGAAATTATGATTACTCATGCGCCTGGACATATGTTCATTACCGATATGCATGAAGAGCAATACAGTGTACTTTAAATAAAGAAAATTTCATAAAAAAGCGAAAGACCTGTCAAATACCGTTTTCTGAAGAGAGAGCGGAGACAGGTTTTTTTGTTTCTTCTAGACATATCGGAGGATAGCTATGGGTGTGATATGATGATGGTAATAAGGGGGAGTATACCATGAATAACCATTATGATGTGATTATCATCGGAGCGGGCTCGTTTGGAATGGCAACAGGGTATTTTGTGGCCCGGCAGGGCATTCGTACCCTGTTGATAGACTCGTATAATCCTCCCCATGGATACGGGAGCCACCATGGAGAAACGCGCTTGTTTCGCCAGGCATATACGATAGATGAACCGTATACACCGCTGGCAATACGTGCAGGCGTGTTATGGGACGAACTAATGCAAGAAACGTTGGTACCATTCTTTCATAGAATAGGAGTCGTTAATGTCAGCATAAGCCCGTCAGGCTTGGATGCAAAAATAAACACAGCTTCCCGCTTCCATGTACCTGTGGAATTACTCGACGCTGTGCAGTTACAGACACGCTGGTCCGGTATTTCCGTTCCTGAAGGAGCTGTTGCTTTATTTGAGCCGACCGCTGGCATTCTTTATTGTGAACAAGCCATTAGTGCGTATCGTGATCTGCTTCTGCAACATGGTGCTATATTAAAGACGCAGACGCCTGTAGAACGGCTGGAGCCTCATACAGATGGCGTATCCGTTTATACGAAGGATGCCTGCTATACCGGGGAGCGCCTTCTCATTAGCGCAGGGGCTTGGACAGGAAATCTACTGCATTCGCTCTCTCTTCCTGTAAGCCCTATTCGCAAAACTGTAGCATGGTTCAAACCAAATTCTAATGTATATCGCGCACCTGACTTTCCGGGGTTTACCTTCACTGTGGGGGAGTCGGATTATTATGGTTTCCCTGACTTTGACGGGAAAGGACTAAAAATCGGCAGGCATGATACAGGACATCCAATCAATCCGCAAGAGCCGTTGCTTCCTTTTGGCAGGTATTCAGAGGATGAAGCGGATGTGCGAGATTTCCTGGAAACCTTTATGCCACAGGCGGCGGGGCAGCTAAATGAAGGAAAAACGTGCATATATACGATGACACCGGATGAAGACTTTATTATTGATACTCATCCCGAGCATCCGCACATTGTTATCGCGGCAGGCTTTTCGGGGCACGGGTTCAAGTTTGCGAGTGCACTTGGCGAAGAATTGAGCAGCATATTAGTACAAGGTAAATCCAATCTGGATCTTTCGCGATTTTCCTTAGGGCGCTTTGAATGAGAAAAGTTTCTACAATAAGTAGTGTTGTACGTGGCATATTATTCAAAAGTCAGGAGAGTGGATGCCGTTGTTAGAAGGTAAAACTGTCATCATAACAGGAGCCGCTTCAGGCATCGGGGAAGAAATAACCCGTCAATGTATAAAAGAGAATGCCCAGGTTATCGCTTGTGATGTGAACTACGAAAAGTTAACAGAACTGGCCGCTTCTTTACCGAAAAGTATGTTGAATATTTATCAATTGGACGTCACAAGGTATCAGGATGTTATGAAGTTTTTTACATACATTGAAGAAAAGTACCCTGACATAGATGGTTTGGTAAATAATGCGGGAATTTATCTTGGAAAAAACATTCTAGACTATGAAACAGAAGAGATTGATAACGTACTTGATGTAAATGTTAAAGGCTTTATTTATTGTTCTAAGTTCTTCGGGAGAATCTTGATAACAAGAAAAAGAGAGGGAGTGATAATTAATATGTCTTCGGTTTCCGGATTGGAAGGAAGTTCGGATGCCGTATATGGCTTATCAAAGGCAGCGATAGTAGGATTAACAAAAAGCTGCGCGGTGAATTTCTCCCCGTATATTCGAGTTAATGCAGTTACTCCTACACTGGTAGATACTTCGATGATGAACACGGTTCCTGATTGGAGAAAAGCGGAATATCGGGAGCATGAGTTAATTAAAAAGCCTGTGCTTCCCATCGATATTGCAAATACGGTTATATTCCTGCTGTCTGAGAAGGCGAGAAATTATACAGGGGCAACTTTTGATATAAATAATGGTTGTTACTTAAGATGACACAATTTAGAGCTAAAAAAATTAACAAGGATACCGATATTCCGTATATAGGAAGAAATTGATTTTTTTTCAGGTATGCTTTTCATTTCATAAGCTTCGATAATAGCAAACCTCTCGAAAGATAGGGACGCAAAGCCACGGGCCTAATGTGTTAGTATACGCAATGGTGGCCGGGTTGCCGAAGAGCTGTAGATTACATAAATCTAGGGCTATTCTGCGATGCAGTATAGCCCTTCTGTTTTTATTCCAGCCTAAAATTCCGATACACGCAACTCTCTATCAGTAGGGATAAGGAATCCCCCTCTGATAGAGAGTTTACTTTATTAATAAAAAAGGTCAGGTGGAAAAATGAATGACTTTACACAGCTAAACAAGCAGTATATCGGCGGAGAGTGGAAAGATGGTCGTGGCCAAAAGATACTCACTGACAAAAATCCGTACAATGGGGAGAGTATTACAGAATTCCGTATAGCAAATTTGCAGGATATCGATGAGGCGTATCAGGCTGCCGCCCGTGCAAAAGAGGAATGGGACAAAGTAAACCCGTTTACAAAAAGATCCATTCTCGAACAGGCCATCGCATATATAGAGCAGCATGAGAAAGAGATGACAGAAATTATTATTGATGAGTTGGGCGGAACCCGTCTGAAAGCTGCCTTTGAAATTGGCCTTGTAAAGGACATTATCAGGGAAGCGGCTACTTTTCCGTTGCGTATGGAAGGTAAAATTCTCCCTTCCCCTGTAGATGGGAAAGAAAATAGGCTATATCGCCTTCCGGTTGGTGTGGTCGGTGTAATTAGTCCGTTTAACTTTCCCTTTTATCTATCCATGAAATCAGTAGCGCCTGCCCTTGGTGCAGGAAATGGTGTTGTGTTAAAGCCGCATGAAGATACTCCAATTACTGGCGGAACACTTATTGCCAAGATTTTTGAGGAAGCAGGCATTCCAAAAGGACTGCTTAATGTAGTAGTAACCGAAATCAGTGAAATTGGAGATACCTTCGTAGAACATCCAATTCCACGCGTTATTTCTTTCACTGGTTCCACACAGGTTGGAAGCCGTATTGGTCAGCTGGCGGCGAAACATTTTAAGAAAGCCGCGCTTGAGCTTGGGGGCAACAGCGCTCTGATTGTGTTGGAGGATGCTGATATTGATTATGCAGTGAATGCCGCTGTATTTAGTCGATTTACACATCAAGGACAGGTTTGCATGTCGGCTAATCGAGTGATTGTTCATCACGATGTGTATGATGAGTTTGTTACAAAGTATGTTAATAAAGTATCTGCGCTCAAATGTGGCAATCCGAGAGAAGCGGATACGATTATCGGTCCTCTAATTAATGAGCGCCAGGTTCAGAATTTGATTGCTACTGTAGAGGAAGGCGTTCGTGAAGGTGCGACGCCACTTTTACGCGGAGATGTGCATGGGAATGTTGTCGAACCGATTGTGCTTGCCGATGTTACGACGGATATGGCTGTAGCAAAACGTGAATTGTTCGGACCAGCGGTATGTATCATGAAATTCAGTACAGAGGAGGAAGCAATCCGAATAGCGAACGATACACCATTTGGCCTTAGCGGGGCTGTTCACACCGCCAATCTGGAGCGTGGCGCAGAGTTTGCCAAGAAAGTGTATACCGGAATGATTCATGTTAATGACGGAACTATTAATGATGAACCGCTCGTTGCCTTTGGTGGAGAGAAGAATTCAGGGCTTGGACGCCTTAATGGACCGTGGAGCCTGGAAGAATTCACAACACTGAAATGGATTTCCATTCAACATACGCCGCGGCAATTTCCGTATTAACAAGTTGAAAGGAGGAAAGAAAATTGTATACGAATCAGGACGGCGCACAGGAGAAAAGCCAATCTGGCAATCAAAAAGAACTTTTACAAGCTTTCATGAAGGTAGCGCCTTTTTTTAATAGCCTAATTCAAGAAGATATTACTATAGGAATTTATGATACGGAAAAGCTGCTCATTAATATTCCTGCCCGGACTTTTTCTCTTAATGTAAAACCGGGCGATCCATTGCAGGAAGGCGACATCATTACAGAAGCAATCCGCCATAAGAGGGAGATGACGGCGCAGGTACCAAAAGAACTGTTTGGGTTTCCGCTCGTAGCAAAAGCCATTCCGCTTTATGACAACACCGGACGCGTCATCGGTGGCGTAGGCGTCGGAGCAAGCATGGAGAAAGTAAATACGTTGTATGAAGTGGTTGAGAATTTATCCGCCATTGTCGAGCAAACCGCCGCTACTATGCAGAGCATGGCCGAATCCATTACCGATTTAACCGTCAACATGAGCGAGATTTCCTCTCAGGCCAAAGAAGTCGGTAAAAGCGTCGAGGAGATTGAAAAAATTGCCGGTACCGTTAGGAAAATAGCAGACCAGAGTAATGTACTGGGTTTGAATGCGTCGATTGAAGCTGCCCGTGCCGGTGAACATGGAAGAGGTTTTTCCGTGGTAGCTAATGAAGTGCGAAAGATGGCGACCAACTCACGGGAAAATGTGGTACGCATTAATGAAGCAACAGACCTGATCAGGTCCCTGATTTCCAAGCTGGAAGAATCGTTGGAGCGAGTCAATGGTACGACGACGACCCAGGCAGCGGCTACTGAGCAAATTTCGGCTACCATGCAAGAAGTAAGCGATAATACAAACAAGGTAGCGCAAATGGCAGAGTCACTGCTAAAAGGTTCCAATTAGAAAAGCACGCCATTCCAGTTAAGGGATGGCGTTTCTTATTCATGCCTTGTGGATTTCCTTGGTATATGATATCATACTGACTCATTACTAAACGCGTCGTGTTATAGATGTTTCCGCATGACGATTCGATCTTCATTTATGATATAGTTATTTTTGTTATAAAAGGCCTCGGCTTGACCGCCGATCATAGTTAAGAGATAGATGCTTTGTACATTCTTTTCTTTTAATTCTTTTTCCAGATGGCTAAGCAATTTTGAACCGTAGCCTTTTCCTTGGGTTTGATTATCAATACATAGCTCTGCTAAATAAAAAGTCGTTCCTTTATCGTTTTCCTTACAATTGCCACCAATAAACCCAACCAGCTGTTGATGTGAGAACAAGGCGAAAATAAGCGACTTAGGCGTGTATAGTAAGTCAGACAGCCTATTCTTAGCCGCTTCGTATGTCCAGTTTTCATTCCATGGTTCGCTGTTGAAGACTCTACTATAGAGAGTGATACATTGTTCTAAGTTATCCGTAGTAACAGGTATAATTTCTTCCATTAAAATCTCCTTCCCTTTTTATAATTATTGGAATAATAAGTATTATTGTAATGTACGTTAGCAGTATAAGGGAAAAATTTCTTTATTGGAGCTCAGCGCCTTATATGCTATTTGAAACTTTCGCTGCCTCTTTTCGTAAATTCTTAAAAGACGAAAGCGCCTTCACGAAAATTGAACTCCAACGCAAGTATATTTTAAGAAACGTATACAGGAGAGGGGCGGATGTGATGGGCACCGTATGGAAGCGGGGAGTCTACATTATCCTCGGAGCATTTCTCGCAGCTTTCGGACTGGAGATGTTTCTTACACCGAATCAAATTATACCTGGGGGTGTAAAAGGCATCTCCGGTTTGTTATCTCATATAACAGAGATGCAAATGGGGGTATTCCTCTTTTTGTTGAATCTCCCGTTTCTTTTTCATTACAATCGCGGAATAAATCGAGCAAGAGCGCTGTGGGCAATAGTAGGCCTGGCATTATTATCAGCGCTGACTATACTTTTTCATCCATTTCCTCCTTTGGTTGAGTCTCCCCCTCTTGCAGCATTTCTAGGGAGTCTTATATTAGGATGTGGAATCGGGTTAATTTTTCGTTATGCGGGGTTTACGGATGGGATGCAGCAGGTAGCTCTATTATTAAAGAAGCGCCTCTTTTTTTCGATTGCTGAGATTATCATGTTGATTAATCTGTTGATTTTGTTCGTAGCGGGCTTTTTATTCGGTTGGGAGCAAGCAATCTATTCAATATTCGGCTATGTAGTCACATTAAAGACGACTACATATGTGTTGAATAACTTCTCTGTACGAAAAGCGATTTGGATTAAAACAGAACGCAGTGAGATGATAAAGCAGGCTCTTCAAACAACGCTTGCGAATCAATGCCAATATATGTTGCCCGATTTCCCCGAATGTAAACCGAATGAGATGTATATCATCATACCGAGTCGGCAAGAAAAAGCGGTGCGAGGTCTAATTGCAGAGCTTGACCCTTCGGCCGTTTTCGTAAGCGCCTCCCTAGATACGTTTCGTATTGAGGAGCTATCAGAAAAAAGATGAGGAAAGCTGTGTTTCTATAGCTTAATTGTATAGTAAGAGAAAAATAGTATAAAAAAGTATTACAATACATTATATGGTATAATTAGTGATAAGTACAACCCTAGTATATAAATTACACTTGATATTTTGACAGGGTAGCGTGGTTGGAGGTGGGAGAGTGAGAGAAAGAAGAGGTTGGATGGGCCCTGCGCTCCAGCAGAAGAAGGGCCAACGTGTCTTCTTCCGACCGCTCCCTCTCACCACAAGAATTTGTCGATGTATCAAATCAGATGTATATAGATAAAGAAAGGGATGATAACGAATGGAAAAAGGAAAATTACAAGATACAATGCTGAAAGCATTACAAAAGAACAAAGTACCGCTGACGATCTTTACAACAAAAGGTATTCAAATCCGGGGTATTATTACTGCTTTTGATCAATATATGGTAATGGTTGAATCTGATAATAAGACGCAGGTTCTTTACAAGGGAGCGATTTCAACGATTACACCTTCGAAGCCTGTACGACTGCACTAATTTACTATAAGTTAGCGCTAGATAATAAACAAAATAGTAAAGTAGCTATCCTGATTAAAATTTAGGATAGCTACTTTTACTTTCACATACATGTGTAACTTCACGTTCATTCTGAAACACACCTGAAATTTTAAGGTGTTTTTTCTTATGTCCGATTAATTAAAATACACTTAGATAGGACAAAGACAGCTAGACTAAGACAGGGTAATAAAACGAAAGCCTTAAAGAAGGAAAGTAATGGAGTCGATGTATTAACAATGAGAATGAAAGCCAAAATTGTTGCAATAATATTAAACCAGAATGCAATGTAACCAGCTTTCATAGAACATTGTCTTGTTCTTTCATCTCGTTCTCGTAGCTTTTTGTGCCATTTATTATTTTTTCTCAGCTTTATTCCTTCCTGTACAATCCAAACTATATATCCCAAAGCTAAAAAAGAAGGAAGTATATTATTTACCTCGGGATGGTAGATAAAATTTGCGATAGCCTGATAAACAAGTGCGATTCCTAAGACGATTAGAAGTAAAAACCGTTGTAGATAGGTCATTTTTCTACCTCCTCTATCCAAAAAAGTTCTTCTACCGTAGTATGTAGTGCCTTAGCCAACCCGATTGCTAACCCGACAGATGGTTCATAGCGACCTTTTTCAATTGAAATGATGGTAAGTCTTGTGACATCTACAATATCAGCTAACTGTTCCTGAGTTAAATCAAGGGAACGACGAAGAATACGAACCTTATTATGAACAACTTTTTTCATCCCATCACCTTAATACAATATTTACCTTTATGTATATAATACTATACAATTTGAATATTTTGCTATACATTTTAGAGATTTTTGTTTCTGAAAAATGGTGCGTAAAATATAAATAGCTAATCTTATTTAAACCTCTTTTTCTTCAAAATTATTTATAGTAATATTTTGTAAAAATGGAATGTGGGATGATGTTATGTTTATATCATGGAAAAATCGAAAACAGCCTTTTTTAGCTATTGATATTGTTCTTACATCTTTTGTTATTATTGGTGCATTAATCACTTTTGCTGGTTATTATCATGTTTCGTTTTTTATTCTCTTTTATTTCATAGCTGCTATTAATGCGTTAAGAGGTACAGAAAAATACGTGAGTAAAAATAAAGGATATGTCGGGGATTACATTATTGGAGTTGTCTGTATAATAGTAGCTATATTACTTTCTAATAGTTGATAATTTGCAAAATGTAAAATAGAGCAGCTTACCTATATAAGTTACGGTTAATATTTTGACATGGTAGCGTGGTTGGAAGGAGGAGAGATGGAGAAAGAAGAGGGTGGATACGCCCTGCGCCCCGGCAGAAAAAGGCGGACGTGTCTTTTTCCAACCTCTGATTTTTTCCTTCTTTTCTTACCTCTCACCACAAAAGTTTGTCGATTTATCAAATCAGATGTATATAGTTTTGGCCCAGGCAAGCTGCTTCTTTAGTGTGCCTGATAACTTAGTTTATAAAAACGATTTTATATAGAGCAACTTCTTATAGAAAGGGAAGTATTACTATGTATAGTAAATTTATGAAGGAGAGGAAAGGGAAGTTGCGATACATTAGAGCGATATTATACATGAGTGCTTTTTTGTTCGTCTGGACAAGTGCAACATATGTTTATGCTGCTGTACAGGTGACTACAGGAACTGTAAATGTAACTACTTCGCTTGCTTTGAGGGCAAAGCCAGATGTAAAGTCAACAGCGCTTGCATGGATGAAAAAAGGAGAATCGGTTGAGGTAATCTCCAAACAAGGGGAATGGTACCAGGTCAAATATAAAACGAAGCCTGGATACGCAAAAGCCTCCTACATAAAAATAAAAGCTAATCAAGAGCCTACGATACAACCAACTCCAAAGCCGCTTCCAGCTTTGGAGGAAGCGGAAAAAGAACCAATTCAAAAAGAAGAGTTGCCAATAGAAGAAAATATATTCAAGGTTGTCATTGACGCGGGACATGGTGGAAAAGATAATGGGGCAACCGGAACGATTGGGAACAAGGAAAAAGATTTAACCCTTATGATTGCCGAGAGAGTTGAAAGTAAACTTAAAAATAATCCCTCTTATGATGTAACTATGACACGAACACATGAACTTGACGAAGAGCTGATCAAGAAGAAAGTAAAACAAGAGCCTAAGGAAAAGGCAAATATAGCAAATGATAAAAGGGCAGACATTTTTGTGTCTATTCATATTAACTCCGTGACATCATCACCAAGCGCAAATGGGACGGAAACACTCTACAATGGAACACAGCAGGACAAAAAACTTGCCGAAGTGATGCATAAGCACTTTGTTAAAGCGACTGGATTTAAAAATCGAGGCGTAAAAATTAGGCCGAATCTTGTAGTTTTGCGTGATACCAAAATGCCAGCAGTGCTTCTTGAAGTTGGTTTTATGAGTAACCATAACGAAAATATGACCATGCTTAATCCGGAGTTTCAAGAACGGGTTGCTCAAGGAATTGTTGATGGCATAAATGAATATTTTAATATGGCAAATCCTACTTTCAATCAGGAAGTAGGATTTATTTTTTGTTGCTACGCTTTTTTCTATAAAGAAACATTTAATGTCTCATAATGTTATATTTCTTATACAAAAAATGTATTAATTAAATTATATATAATCATTATAATTAATTTGTGTTTTTTAATAGCTTAATTTAAAATGATTACATATAATGATTGTGAATTAATTCCTTAATGAAAGAGGTGATGAATATGAGTAGTGTGATACGTGACGGACGGTTCCAAAAATTAATCTTCGCTAACATTCTTTCTTCCATTGGCTCCGGTGTTACGATGATTGGTGTTCCCTGGCTTCTGGTCAACCGGGATGGGGGCGACCAGATTTATGGATATGCGACTTTCTGTATGACGATTCTTTTGTTTTTTCTGTCTCCTTACCTGGGCGTCTTGATTGACAGGTTACCGCGAAAACAGGTGTTATTATTTAGTGAAGCATTCGGCTTTCTTACCACGATTTTATTTGCAGGATGTGGATTCTTCTCCGGTGCCTACGAAACCTGGCATCTTATCGGCGTTTATGTGGGTGGATCGCTCTATTACACACTGCATTATCCGGCGCAGTTTGCGTTTAACCAGGAGATTTTCACGAGAGAGCAGTACCAAGAACTTAACAGTGTCATGGAAATTCAGAATCAAGCCGCATCGATGCTTGCGGGTGGCCTGACAAGCGTGCTCATTGAACGAGTTGATTTCTCATTGATTTTGCTAGTTGACGCGTTCACATATGTGGTCGGTTTCTTATTGCTGTCGCTTATCCCATATGCGCCGTCCCAGAGGCAGACAATAGTATCGAATGCATCTATCTGGTCAAACATGAAAGAAGGATTCCTTTATTTGAAAGATAAGCCCCTGTTTACTATTTTCTATATCAGTTCACTTATGCCATTCATCGGAGTCATGGTTGGCAACTACTTGTTCCCTGTTTATATTGCTAAAACGTTGGGCACGGACGGTACAATAATGGGATTAGCCGACGTTATGTATGCGGTTGGAGCTATTCTCGGCGGATATACAATTCCCTTTCTGCTTCGCAGGCAGGGCGAGTTCCGTACGGTACTTATGACAGTAGGTGCCTTTACCGCAGGGACGTTACTTATTGCCGCTATTCCGGTTATCGGACTATTTCTTATATTAAAGATTACGCTTGGCTGGGGGAATGCCGGATCGCGGGTCGCACGTAATACGATTATGATGAACGAAGTGCCAAATGAAGTCATGGGGCGGGTCAATAGCTTTTTTTCAGCTGTTGGTATGCTGTTTAGGATAAGCTTACTTGGCTTATTTGCGCAGACGGTTGCTTATACAGGTGCGTCCTTCTCGCTGTTTATTGTTGGCGGTTTGTTGATTTTTGCGTGTGCTGGAGTATTTGTAAGCCGTAGCTTGTTTGCGAAAGATGTACCGACTCTGTCAAAAAGTTTATAAAAACGTTTGTTATAATAAAGTAAAATTTCATATAAAGCAAAGGAGATAACGATGGCACGAATATTTATTATTCTCGGCAGCATCAATCTGTTCCTCTCGGTAGCGTTGGGTGCATTCGGCGCACATGGTCTGGAAGGAAAAATCACGGATCACTTGCTTGAAGTATACAAAACGGGTGTGCATTATCATATGATTCACGGCCTTGGTCTACTTGGCATCGGTATTCTGGGTGAGCGCGGTATCGCAGGCATGAAGCAGCTGAAGCTTGCCGGGTGGTTCATGCAGGCCGGGATTATTTTCTTCGCATTTAGCCTGTATATACTCGCGTTGACGGGTATTGGCTGGCTCGGTGCGATTACGCCAATCGGTGGTGTTTGCTTCTTGATTGGTTGGGCGTTACTGGCGCTCGCGGCGGCGAAAAAATGATTCACAGCCACTGTGCCCAGTAGCCTTCTTCTATATCCGTAATGTCGAATGCTTCCCCCTGGCTAAATGGTGCGAGGACGCGAATACGGATGCTCTTCAGGTCGGATACTTCTTCGACAAGGCCACGCCCGCCTCTTTCCCCTCGTATGAGCTTGCCTTGGAAAGCGGCGCCAAGCGGTAGAGGATACTGTGTGCGGAGCATTCCTTTTTCACAGGAAGCAACAATGCCTTTGGATAAACTGAACGAATCACGTAGCATGACGGTGGCGCTATCTTTGCGACTGTACGCTTCTTTAACTGCGTACAACGCTGCCGGAGCGTCCGTCGAAGGAGCAATTCGAATAAAATCCGCATCGTCTGGGATAAGATGTGGATCGAGACGGATTGCTCTTTTTTTATGGTCGATAGCTTTGATGGGAAACCAAATGCTTTTCTTGCCGGGCATTTTTATGCCTTGAAAAGTCATAGAGGTGGCATGAATGCAGGCATGCGTCAGTATTTTTCCCGTCTGATCGGTGCGTACGAAGCCACAGCGTCCTTCTACGCGCCACTCCCCGAAACGTGTTCGGATAAGCATGGTTTGCTCCGTCGGACTGTATGCCCAAAAGTCGATCTGTCCATCTCCGACTTCCGCTGAGAACGCGATTGTCTCACCGCCACGGACAGGTAGTCGCTGCAGGTGTGTTACACGGAGCGAGTTTTGCTTTTTCGTTGTGTGAATAAGTGCCGCATATTGCTTAACATGCCGATGGCTTCGTATGACGAGAAGAGGATGGTGTTCCGTACCTTCCAGATTAGGGCATTGCCCGGTTATGACTCGGTCGTCCGCATCGAGTAGGCCATGCCAGATAAGTTCGTATCCTTCCGTAGATTGCCAGCGTGCTTTTACACAAGCGAGCTGAGGTTTATATTCACAGATATCATAGATGAATCCGTAGCCGTTGTTCGGCACTGGCGTCCAGTATTGCGCTTTTTCTCCTTTCAGGAGCGGTGAGAATGTCTCTCCTGTCGTCAGTCTTTCCCCAAAGCTTTTGCCGGGCTGGTTAAAGTAAAATCTAGCTTCGCCTTCGACGCCGGCCAGTGTCCAGCTATCCTTTTCTGTTTTCCTTACCCCTTCGAGTGTAAGTGCTGATTTTTCATGGAAGGCCCGGAATGAATAGTCACACGTTCTCGCTCCGCGAATGTAGAAAAAATCGATAAGGTAGGATGAACGATCGGGCAGTGGTACAAGCGCAATCATACGCTGGTAGGCATCCAAACCGTATAGTGCAGGGGCTTGACCTTCGTATGCTGTAACAGTGGGAGAGCGGTACAGAAATGTGAACTCACCGCCAGCAAACGATTTGTAGAGCTGGCCTTTTTTCATGTTGTTATCCTCATTTACGACAACTGCATTATGAGCAATTGATTTTGCCGCCCATCCAAAATGACTGTTGGAGCCGTATATACCGTACCCGAGGTCGGCGGAAATTTCTTTGCCGTATGCATAATAATTCAGACCAAGCACATCATCGTGTGCATGTGTATGGTTGGCTCCGATGCGCATCAGTGCCGTTGTTTCATTAGCATCGCGTAAAATCCCGATCCCGGCCTGTCCGGCGATGGTTACTCCTGTCGGCAGGGAGAAGGAGTGCGGTTGTGTACGGGATGGATGCTGGAGAAGTAAATCCATGCCTTTATCGCCCAACTGTCCGCAGATGAGCGGATACAGACGGTCAAGCCAGTTAGAAGCCTCTTTGCGTATGTTAATCTCAGGGGAGAAATGATAGAAGTGCAGGGCAGCGCGATAGGTGTCTGTCAGGGCTTTTATGTCCGGTTTTTGGCCGCATATCCGATCGGCCCCCCAATCCCCGTAGCAGGGGAGGTGGCCCTGGCAGAGCATCTCCATTGGATTTTGTACGGCGAATCGGAAGAAACGTTCGTTTGCGAATGGATGAGGTGCGGATTGTGGCTCTCCGGAGGCGGCTCGCATGGATAGGAGAGCCATATCGAGAAAGACCGTAATTGTAAACATAGAATAGCCGTACGACCCTTCGAAATACATTCCGTCCCGTCCTACTGCATTAGAGAGAAATGCGTCTGTTGCCCGAATACCCCAGTCGCAGTATTCCTTCTTATCTGTAACCAGGCCTACTGCCAGCATTGCCCGCACGCCATCTGCTTCATGGTTATGTAATTCTGTTAGGTTGCCATCTGCCAGATTGTAAACAGGCCCTCCTGGTTCTGTTAGCATGTAGTCGTGGAGCATTCTTTCAATGTTATCCCGTATGGTTCCCGGTTCGCCCATCAGTACAAGAGCAGGGGAAGGCGTCTCCATGTCCTCGAAGTGATACAGCCAGTCGTAATTCTGAGCCAGAAAGACCTTGATACGGTAGACGATGCTCGTCAGCAAGTGCAGCCGTCCCATCTCTGTCTTGCTGTCGAATGGGGTGAAATCACGTGGACCGAGCGTGCCTGGATATATCGCAGCAAATGCATCGAGAATTGCCGTGGCTGTACATGCGTATTTTTGCTCACCTGTCAGCATATACATATACGTTAGCTTCGTTACCATACCCTCATGGTCTCGTACACCGCCAAGCAACCACCCGGCGGTATGAAAGTTCCACATCCCGACTGGATAATATGCCATTCCGTCGTGCATAAATCCCTGCCCTTCATCGGATAGCTTCTCATCCGGCATTGTGCGTGAGCAATTTGGACAGGTTAGTTGCTTATTGGGGAAGGGGGCGAACATTCGGTTTTGGATTTCCTGGGAATAAGGAAAAGACTTGCGGCAATACGGGCAGCCGGAAATCCCGTAGGCAAATGTCTGACTGTGCATGGAGAGAATGCACTGGTAGATTTTTTCATCAGGGTATTGAGCAAGAAACGTGTTGCATATGCGCTGAAGCTTTTCAAAGCGATGCTTTGCCCACTCGTATGTCTCGATATTAAGCCAGGCCGCCGCTACGCTGTCTTGCGGAAAATAGAATCCGAGCTTCGGTACGGGCGTCTCCATATTCGGTCCCCCCTTACTTTTATCGTTTTCCGTTTGTATATTTCTGAATCAGAGCGTTAATATGTCCGCCCAGTATAAGGATCATGGCCGATAAATAAAACCAGATCATAAGGATAATGACGCCACCGAGACTTCCGTACGTTAAGGAGTAATTGCCGAAGTTGTTGACATAATACGAAAAACCGTAGGAGACGCCCAGCCAGCCGAGGCCGGCGAACAAAGCGCCTATGATCGCTACTTTCCAGTTTACGTCACAGTTAGGCGCGAAATAATAGAGGAATGCGAACAGGCTAATAAGAAACACCAGGCTAACCACCCAACGCAACAGGTACCATATTAGCACTACATAGTTCGGTATATGCATACGGGACGTGAAGAATACTTCAATCGTTTTTCCGAACACAGGCAGGAGCAGGGTCATAAAAATGGCAATGACTATTCCGATGGTAAACAATATTGCCAGCAGACGTGACATGAAATACGAGCGTTCATCCGCTACATTGTACGCTCGGTTAAGCGCTACAATGATGGCATGAATTGCGCTCGAAGATGTCCAGAGCGTGCCTGCCAGGCTCAGAAACAATAGCCAGCCGCGTCGAGTATTCAAGAAGCTGTGTAGATTACTCTCCAGCAGCTCCGTTACTTTCTCAGGAGCGACAATCTGGATAATCGTCAGAGCGTTCTCCGTAGAAATTGGCAGATATCCGATTAATGTAAAAGCGAAAATAAAAAAGGGAAAAATGGACAATAAGAAATAGTAAGCCAGTTGCGCCGACATACCGGACACATCATCCCGTATAAAGCGGTCTACAATGTCATAGCCGAACCGGAACAATCGGCTTCTTTTTCGAATGTTTGTCATATCAAATCTCCATTGACATACAGAATAGTTATCGTTATTTTACCATTATGCTTATTCTATGCTATAACTTTGTAAGACAGACGACGTAAAATACGGAGGATCATCATCGTGACAAAAGTTTTTCTTGTACGGAACCGCCGCAAGCGCCTCGAACAGGGACATCCATGGATTTTTCAAAGTGAAGTAGAGCGGATCGAAGGCGAGGTTACACCAGGTGAAATTGTAGAAGTTGTCAATCATCAAGGATATTTTCTCGGCAAGGGCTACATTAACCCGAAATCGCAAATGATTGTACGCCTGCTGACATGGAATCCGAATGAAGAGATTAATCAAGAGTTATTCACCTCTCGCATTTGCCAAGCCTGGGGATTTCGGCAGCGTTTTCTGCCGGGTATTCGTTCCTGCCGGGTGTTATACGGAGAAGCCGACTTCCTGCCGGGACTTGTAGTAGACAAATTTGAAGACGTGTTGGTCGTTCAGATTCTATCCCTGGGTATGGAAGTACGTAAAGAATGGATTTTGAATGCGCTGCTTGATGTGTTTGCACCGAAAGCGGTGTATATGCGTAATGATGTATATGTGCGTGAATTGGAAGGGATGGAACAGGAGAAAGGGTTCTGGTACGGTAAATCGGAAACGGAGATCGAGATAGAAGAAAACGGTCTGAAGCTGGTGGTCGATATCGAAAACGGACAGAAAACCGGATACTTCTTCGACCAGCGGGAGAACCGTTCAGCCCTTGCACCTATCATGACCGGGTGGGGCGAATCGCACGGTATCCAGATGCAGGAGGTAGATAGTAACGGGGAGAAAGAAGTCCGTCCGGTCGACCGTCGTGGTAAAGTTGTGAAAAATCCGTTTTGGAATGGGGCAGAGGTGCTTGATTGCTTCACGCATACCGGCTCGTTTACGTTGAATGCATGCAAGCATGGTGCAAAGAAGGTAACGACACTCGACATCTCCGACCATGCGATTGAAACGGCGAAAAGAAACGTGAAGCTGAACGGATTTTTGCATAGGGTTGATTTTGTTGTAGCCAATGCATTCGACTATTTGCGCGATGCAGCGAAGGAAGGAAAACAGTGGGATGTGGTCATTCTTGACCCGCCAGCGTTCGCTAAATCCCGGGGTGCAGTAAAAGGCGCACAACGTGGCTACAAGGATATTAACCTGAACGGTCTAAAGCTTGTACGCGAGGGCGGTTATCTGGTTACGGCCAGTTGCTCTTACCATATGAGTCCAGACCTGTTCGCCGAGACGATTCAGGAGGCGGCCGTAGACGCCAAGAAAGTTCTTCGGCTCGTACACTGGAGCGGCGCAGGTATCGACCATCCAAAGCTGACTGGTATTGACGAAGGGGATTATCTGAAATTCGCGATTTACGAAGTTCGTTCGCGCGGATAAATATCTGAAATTGTAAGGAAATAAAAAACGAAGCGCCAGATATAATTGCGCTTCGTTTTTTGTTGTGACCATCTTAATCAACTTTAAAATAGCTTACTTGCTCACGCAGTTCCTCAGCCAGGTTAGCCAGCGTGACGGAGGAAGCATTGATTTCTTCCATAGAAGCGTGTGATTCCTCGGTAGCTCCTGCGACTGTCTGTGTGCTGTCGGCCGTCTCTTCCGCAATTTTGACTACAGATTGTACCGAATGGGTCATCTGATTCGACCCGGCAGCAATTTGTTGGACGGCGGCTGAGACTTCAGTCATCTGCCTGTTCAAGGATTCGATCGCTTCACTAATCTGATGGAATGAAGTTCCCGCTTCCCGGGCACTCTCCACACTCCGTTCGCTCGCCGTCGTGCTACCGGCCATACTTTCGGCTACCTGCGCAATCTCAGATTGGATGTTTTCGATGACATGTTGGATTTTGCCCGCGGCTGTACCGGCTTCCTCGGCGAGTTTTCTTACCTCATCAGCTACTACCGCAAATCCCCGCCCCTGTTCTCCGGCCCTTGCAGCCTCAATTGCGGCGTTAAGCGCCAGTAAGTTGGTCTGACCTGCGATTCCCTGAATAAATTCAACGATGTGTCCGATTTTCTCGGAATGTGTACCGAGGTTATGCACCATTTCCGCAGAACGTTCTACATTCTCGCGGACAGAGCGGATGCTATACACGGTACTATCGATAACTTTTTGTCCTTCACCTGCAAGTGATGATGCCTCATGGGCCGAGTCCGATACCTGCTGACTGCTAACGGAGATATGCTGAATACCACTGGCTACCTGTTGAATGGTAGCCGATATTTCGTTGATAGCGTGACCCTGATAAGTCGCACCTTCTGATACATCTTGAATCGTTTGTGCGATTTGCTCGCTGGCTTCACTGGTCTGGTTTGCACTGGCGGACAGCTGCTCGGAGGCAGCGGCCACTTGGGTCGCAGTCATGCTGACCTGATGCACGATTTCACGCAAGCGTTCGCTCATGCTGTTAAAGTCACCAGTTAAGATACTAATTTCGTCTTTCCCTCTAATAGGTAATGGTTCCAGGCGGAGATCCCCTTCGGCCATTGTTTTTACTTGTAGGCTTAGGGACTGCAGCCTTGTTGTAATGTTTCTTGTAATAATAAACGCGAGCACTGTACAGGCAAGAAGTGCAATGGCCATGTAGATGATGGCCTGGATACGGCCGCTTTTATAGATGTCAGCTGCTTCTTGAACAGCCTTGTCACTACCGTCCTCATTGAGTTTCACTAGCGCATCAAGGTACTTTTGCATCTCGGTGTAGATGGTATCACCTTGCTCCAGATAGTTCCTTGCAGAGGCAATATCATTTTTGCTCCCGGCTTCTATAATACCTTTATGGATTTCGGTGTATTTTCCCCACGTAGCTTTGAACGATTCGAATGCTTGCCGATCTTCCGCATCCGTGATGGTATTCTCGTATACGGTCAAATTTTTATCGATTGCTGAGAAGGTTTGCCCCAGATTCTCCTTAAAGAATTGTTTTTTTTCTGCATCCGTTGTCATCACGAATTTTATTTCGTTAGCTAGAACGTGTTCAGTTAGATAGTTCAAGTGGTTAATACTACTAACGCCCGGCAGCCAGCTTGTGTTGATTTCTTCGGCTTTTCCGTTAATGCTACTCATTTTCATAATACTGAGAATGCCCAGCATCATCATAATGAGGAAGATACAGATGAATGCGGTATACAGTTTTTTTCCGATGGAAAGCTTCATGGTTTTCACTCCCTGCTTATTCTCTTTATTAGTTAAATGGCAATGAAAAACAAATTGGGATATAATTACTAGTATAAAGTTCCTATATAATATAGTTATCGTCAAATTTCTGAACATTATAAAGAGAAAAGTTGGGATGAAGATTTTTGTTTGGTAGGAGAAGGAGGTTTTTCAAGAAATGAAAAGGGTTTAGAGATTACTTATGAGGAGTTGAAACAAAATAGTAAAGAGAGGGCCATTTAGCCCTCCCTATGTTTAGAGACTACCTATGAGGAATTGAACCAACTGAATATCTAATCCACTATTCATTCATGATAGGAAACAGACCATTCCTCCAAAGAATATTTAATTAAGCTCAATCTTAAATTTCAAGCCCTCTCTTAACTCAAAATTATCGAGATCGTTTGTGCCTATATGATATTTCTTATTAGCATCTAAAGCTTCAAATTCCATTGTAAATTCATTCGGTTTTTGTTCATCTCTTCTTATATTATCGTCTTTGCTATCAATCATTTTACCACTATCATCTTTTATATAAAGCGATGTTGCCTGCAAGTAAGGAGCTTTCCCTTCTGCGGTGAATGTAACTTTCGTCTTATTATTGTCTGTCTTTATTTCCTTTATGATTAGCTTTCCTAGTTTACCTTGAGGAAGCTCGATTGGATATACGCCATCTATCGGTTTACTTATTTCGTTAGATTTCTTTGTTTCTACAGTAATTGGTGTTCCATCGTCTGACACACCACCTCCACCTGAAGGAGTAATTTTGCAAGGAATAATCGTCAAGTACTTAGGAATATCCTTTACCTTTGTATAGCTCATTTGACTATTAAAATCCAGTCCATTAGAGCCGCCGCCACCAATACTATTCGGTATAAGTTGCGCTCCTTTATCATCAAATGCAAGCCAATAATCATAGTCAAATATGTTGTGGGGTGTGGATTTTTTTTCTTTATGTTTTCCGCTTAATGAAATATACGTACCTATTGGAGAGAATACCACCTTATCTACCGTCACAGCACTGTCCGGGAAATCTAGTTTTTTATTCGGTGTAAATATTGTGCTGTTCCGAGATATTTCTTCTTTTGATACACTAAAGGCAAAATCCCATTTCCCTTTTACACCCGCTATTTCATTGAATTTTAAATCTAAGTCAAGTTTTTTCCATGGTTTTAATAAACTAATGTCCGACTCTTCACTGACAACATACGTATAATCATCAATACGCTCTTCAGTACGACCTCCAGTACCGTAGAAATCTTCACCGTTTATTTGCAAGGAGCTTCCTGGTCCGGAGATTGCTAAGTCTGTAATTTTCTTGTCACTCTTTATTGTGTAGCCGATCATTAGTTTTGATTCATCTGCTATTACTTCATTTATTGTAAGTGTTATTCCATTGTCTGTGATACTGCTATTAATGATTTGCGAGTACTTATCGTATTCACCTTTATCATCATTTAGCGCTTGGATTATGGAATTTAGAACAGGGATATTTTCTGCAAAAGTTGGAGAAATTGTCCCAATCCCTACTAGGCAAGCCAATCCGATAGCTGCTACGGCAGGGGTATATTTTAGTTTCTTCAAATTTCTTTTACTCTTTATTTTTTTATTTAAATTCTTCTTAATTCGTTCCTTTTGAATCGTTGATACTTCTTCTTTCATATCAGTAATCTCACTTTCCTCGAATTTTATTCCGTTAAATAATTTATAGATATCCTTTTCTTCCAGATCAAAATCCTTATTTTTCATCACAATACCTCCCCACTCAATAAGATAAGTTTTTTCTTTAATGCTTTACGCCCTCTTGAAAGTCTTTGATCTACCCAATTTCTATCTACACCAAATGTCTCAGCAATACTTTCGACTTTTTCACATAAAAAGTATCTTCGTATGAAGATTTCCTTATCTTCATTACTCATGTCATTTATTGCGTTAAGAAGCTCTTCTTTGTTTTCTTTTGATACAACAATACTTTCTAAATTCATCTCATCATTTAAGGAATAATCATCTATAGACTCAATAATACTTTGCTTAAAAAGCTTTCTTTTGTAGTCGATTGCCTTGTATTTGGCTACAGCAGCAATCCAATGTTTAAACTCACCTTTTTCTTCATCAAAGCTGTTGATATTATTCCATACAGACCAGAATATATCATTGCTGCATTCCTCTACATATTGAAAATGAAAGCCTGTATTTAGTACACCGCCTACAACCTTGAAAACAAGATTACTATAGTTATCTACAACGAATTCCAGCGCTTTTGCATTTCCCCGTTTTATTTCCTTTATAAAGTTATTTTCATCTATTCTCATCGTTCACCACCCCCTGAAGAAGCTTCTCGTAATATAGTACGGAAGGGTCGCTGGCTTTCTGACATTGTTTTTTATATACATCTGATTTGATAAATCGACAAATGTTTATGGTGGGAGAGAGCGGTCGGAAAAAGACACGCTGGCCTTTCTTCTGCCGGATCGCAGAGCGCATCCACCCTCTTCTTTTTTCCGAATTGCCTCCTTCCAACCACACTTCCCTATCAAAATATCAAGTGTAATTTATATAGAAATTAGCACAAATAGAGGTGCTTTAATAAAAATCGTATATAAAATATGGCGTTCATACATCATGAATCGCCACTTCTCGAAATAAGGATGTGCAAAAGTAAAAAGCCCTGGTAACTCACATTACCAAGGCTTTCTTGTCTCTGATTTACGGTTGAGTAGCTTTATGCAGCCTCATGCGGGCAGGCAGTGACATTAACAGAACTGCCAGCAGGATGAGTGAGCCGCCAGCGAAAAAAGAAATGCTAAGGTGTTCACCTAGCACTAGCCAACCGAGTAGGGCACCGACAACTGGCTGAAAAAAGAAAAATATCGAGCCGACTCCCGCCTCTACCATTTGCCGACCTTTATTCCATAAATAGAAAGCGTCAGCCGTCGATACGATTCCTAAATACAGCACAGCGAACCATACGGAAGGCTGGGCTAACCCGCTTACAAGCGGCATGAACTACCACTCGACAATCCAGATACCTCCGTTCGCATGTATAGTACATATATAGTAGCGTAACGGGGCATCGTGTCCCCGCTACGTAAGACGAACAGCAGAAACATCACGCTCTTGGCGAATCGGTTGCATAAGCGATTCTCCTTTATGTCACGTATTCCATTCCCTTACATCTTCTCATGCTAGTCGCAATCTTCCAACAAAAATTTTCGTATATCGCGTATTCCAACAAATTTAGTACTTTTAATTGCGTGAATTGTCGGACGATTATTATGTTTTTTTTATTGCTTGTCCGCTATACTGAAATCACCAAAATTGAATGGGGAGGAATACGTGATGAATATGGATGCCAGACAGGAGGATTTTGCTTATTACAAGGAAGGGGTAATTACCTGGATTTATGTACATGAGTCAGAGCAGGAGAACGTAAAGGCTGGTTGGCAAGAACATTTCTGTTCTGTACAGGAAGTTCGCTGTTCGTATGGTGTTGCGATGGAACGACAACAGGAAGAACAGGAAAGAGTAGTATGGTGTACGGCTTTGACTACGGGGACATATGAACGGGCGGAAACGGGGTATTGGGACACTGGATAACATTAAAACAGATCTTCATTTTCCTTTTTCTTTGTGTAGCCTTTACCGTGCATATGCAATCGATGCTCCTCGTTAAGGCCAGCGGCCATTCTGCCTGGCTCTTTTTCCGTTCTTCGGCTTTCTTTCTTCCGTTGTCCTTCTTTATTCATTGATCCGATTTCATTACGTTCCGGCCAATTTGGTATAATGAAAGAAAAAAGGTCTGGAGACAGAGTATGGAACCCATTCTACAAGTACAAGGCTTGACGGGCGGATACCGGAAGAAGCGCCCGATTATCCATGATATTACCTTCACTGTTCATCCACATGAAATGGTTGGGTTAATCGGTCTGAATGGTGCAGGGAAGAGTACGACCATTAAGCATATCCTAGGCTTGCTTCAAGCATCCGATGGCTCGGTTCGTATCCATAACCAGACGCTTCAAGATATGCCGGAAGCGTATCGCGCATCTTATACATATGTACCGGAATCGCCGCTCGTTTATGAAGATTTAACACTGTGGGAGCATCTGGAGTTAACGGCAATGGCATATGGCCTGGAACGGAAGACGTTCGAGGAGAGAGTCGTTCCTCTGATGGAAGAATTCAATATGAAGGACAAGCGGGATTTGTTTCCTCAGCATATGTCTAAGGGAATGCGCCAGAAGATGATGATCATGAATGCATTCCTGGTGCAGCCGTCGCTGTATATTATCGATGAACCGTTCGTTGGCCTCGACCCAATAGGTATTCGTTCATTGCTGGAACTGATGGTGAAGGTGAAAAACACCGGTGCCGGAATTCTGATGAGCTCACACATTCTGTCAACGGTTGAAAGGTACTGCGATAAGTTCGTCGTTCTACATAATGGACGGATTCGCGCGGCAGGTACGATCACAGAAATTCAGCAACAGGCCGGGATGGAAGGCGAACCGTTGGATGATGTATTCTATGAGCTGACAAAGGATCAGAACGTATGATGGATGTTAGACAGCTATGGAACCAGAGGATGGGAGCGTTTTTGAAAGAGGCTGTCGGCTATTCCCGTTATATCGCCAACAGTGGAACGATTGTATTCCTCGTATTTGCGTTTATCAGCGCGGCGTATTACTATTCTGTGTTGCTTGAAAAGCTACCGCGTACGTATCCGGTAGAGTGGTTCATTGTGTTACTTTTTTCCCTGCTTTTAACGGGTGGAAAGATCCGTACGTTCTTGAAGGAGGCGGACCTTGTGTTTTTGCTTCCGCTAGAAGGAAGGATGGGGCCGTATTTTAGGGCATCCATCGTGTATACATTTGTATTTCACGCACTCTCTATATTTTTGCTGCTGCTTGCGGTATGGCCGCTGTATAATCATCGGATGGGAACGAATGCGGAGCCGTTCCTGCCGCTCCTGGCATACTTGCTGGTGATGAAGCTGGCGAATGTGGTAGGGAGATGGCAGGAGCAACGATTGCGGGAGCGAAGCGCCAGAGCAGCTCATGCGGGAGGTCGTTGGATTGCGAATGTAGCTGTACTCTCGGTTCTGTTCTCGCAAGGATTTGT
This sequence comes from Aneurinibacillus migulanus, assembly GCF_001274715.1. GTDB lineage: Bacteria > Bacillota > Bacilli > Aneurinibacillales > Aneurinibacillaceae > Aneurinibacillus > Aneurinibacillus migulanus. The sequence goes on from NZ_LGUG01000004.1 coordinate 68,016, forward strand.
TCTCGGCAATATGATTGTGACCCTTCTCTTTCTTGTGGTCGCCATTTTCTACTATCGGACGCTTTCACGCCAGTATATACATTGGGAGCACCTGGTACAGATAGAAAGGCGCATGATATCCAGATTTCGCTCGTTTGCGAACCAGTTCGTCGATGTGCCTCACATAGAGAATAAGGTGCGCCGCCGTGCCTGGATATCTGTGCTGGTGGACAAGGTTGCTTTTGTGCAGCGTAACACGTATACGTATTTGTATGGCAAGGTATTTGCCCGTTCAGATTTGTTTTCGATGTTTGTAAGACTGACCATTGTTGGGCTGATTGTTATCGGTCTTATCCGCGACGAATGGGGTAAAGCAGTAGCTTATTTCATTGTACTATCGCTAACCGGCACACAATTGTCTACGTTACGTCAGTACTATCGTTATGTATTCTGGACGCATATCTATCCTATTCCATCTACGGCAAGACAGGATGCAGTCATACGCGTTGTTTTCGTTGCGATGCTAGTGCAGTCTGTGATTTTGTATGTGGCGGTACTTGTTCCGTTTACCGTTGGCTGGCATCTGGTTGCAGCGCCAGTAATCGGCGTAGGCTTTTCCTATGTATACAGCTATCGACTGCTCCGTAGAAAGCTTCAGGAAAATTAAGAGAGGGTATGCTTCTGAGCGGATCAGAGCATACCTTTTTTAGTAGATAAGAAGCTATATAAATTACACTTGATATTTTGACAGGGTAGCGTGGTTGGAAGTAGGTGATTCAGAAAAAGAGCGCCCTGCGCTCCAGCAGAAGAAAGGCAAACGTATCTTTTTCTAACCGCTCCCGCCCACCGCCCCTCCTTCTTTTCTTACCTCTCACCACAAGAATTTGTCGATGTATCAAATCAGATGTATATATATGTCGCTGTAAAGCAAGAAAATGATATAAAGCGGCCGTTTGCTTCTTTGTAGAAAAAGGATAAGCGGCAACACCCGCGAGTTTTTCTTGTTCAGATTTTCGATAAGCTGGATGTTAAGTTCGATCCGCTTCTCCAGAAATAAATAACATTTCCTAAGTTTCCTCAAGGAAAAACACTTTCCTTCAACACAAAAAAATTTCCATACTCTACAATACTAGTCAGCGGCAAAAAGGTTTCTCTAGACCCACACGAATCTGTTTGATAGCATACTTAATACAGGAACATGTGGGGGTTTATTAGAATGGAAGAGCAACAATACGTTAATATAAAGATGGGAGAGCGCGGTGCTTGGCTCAGCATTATCGCGTATCTTATACTTTCCGTTTTGAAGCTTGTTATCGGATATTTTACCGGATCAAAAGCATTGATGGCAGACGGTTTGAATAACACCACCGATATTATGGCTTCGATTGCAGTGCTTATCGGTCTGCGATTTTCCCGTAAGCCGCCGGATGAAGATCATCCGTATGGTCACTGGCGTGCGGAAACGATCGCTTCATTAATTGCTTCGTTTATTATGATGGCGGTAGGTTTGCAGGTGCTCTATAATGCCGGGCAATCGATTGTTGATTTCCGTGCGGAAACGCCGGATATGCTGGCGGCGTGGACGGCGCTGGGATGTGCGTTCGTCATGTATGGAGTGTATCGATTTAACCGGGATTTGGCACATAAGGTTAACAGCCAGGCCGTTATGGCAGCGGCTAAAGATAACTTATCGGATGCCTGGGTTAGCATCGGTGCGGCGGTCGGGGTTTTCGGCGCACAGCTTGGTTTGCCCTGGCTGGATCCGTTGGCGGCAGTTGTGGTAGGATTTATGATTTGTCGTACAGCATGGGAAATCTTTCGTGAGGCTTCACACAACTTAACGGATGGTTTCGATGAGCAGGAGCTGGAAAAGCTGCGTGGAACGATCGAAGAAATCCCTGGAGTTAAGTCATTAAATGATATTAAAGCGCGTGCACATGGCAATATGGTGCTCGTCGATGTCGTTATTCATGTCGATCCCCGCCTAAATGTAATAGAAAGTCACCGGATTACGGAAGAGATTGAAGAGAAGATGAGAGAAGAACATGGTATTATGAACGTTCATGTTCATGTAGAACCGTGGAAGAAATAGCGGATTGGGAAACAAACCTGTGATACGTCCTGATTCGTACGGAATGTTTCCCTGCATCGCTTTACGCTCTGTGCTCCTGTTCGATCTCCTGTAGTCTTTTCTTTACATATTCCACAAACGTGTGATTTTGCTGAAGTTCAAAAATCATCAACGATTTGTGAAAGAAGTCAAGTGCCTGCTCCATGTGGCGTAAACATAGCAGATTTTCTGCTTTCTGGTAATGGAGTTCCCCGAATAAATATAAGTACTCGTGCTGCAGGCACAGCATGAGCCCCTTATCGCAATATTGAAGCGACAGCTTGTAGTCTTCGAGTTGGGTCAGAACTTTGGCGTAATTATAGAACAACCGTAGGTAAATGGTGTAATCTTGTACGAATGTTATGCCGTTCATATGACGGATCGCCCTCGAAAAAATCTCCAATGCTTCTTTATAACGACCCTCTTCACTATAAATAATCCCGATACTATTTAGGATTTCGATTTCCTTTTCCGTATAGTTCTCCATGCTGACGGCTAAATCTAGTGCTTCATATAGAAATTCCATGCTCTTTCTAAGGTTATGTTCGAGATAGTATGCGCAAATGCCTTCATGCCAGGAAAGAAATTGGCGGTTTTCCCGATTACGGAAAATCGGATTGTTACGTTCCGCTTTAATAAGCAATGAAACTTCTTCATAATTACGTTCCCGGATCAGCTTGCGAATTTGGTAGAAAAACTCCTGTACATACGTAAACTGTGGATTCTCCATTCGATCGAAAAAGTAATCGAGTGTAATGCCTAAACGCTTGGCAATGTAATAGAGGATTTCAGCTGAGGGAATGACCTCACCCTTTTCAATTTTGCTGATGAGCGCCTGGGTACAAATTCCTTTTGCAAGTTCCGTCTGCGAGATGTTTAAATACTTTCGGATTTCCCGAACGACTTCTCCGATTCGTTGAATACTCATGCAGCCTCTCCTATATAATTATTTTTATATGTATTCACGCATTTGTGAGGAAAAGTAACAAAAACGGATATATTCCCTGAAAATGCCCTTTTATCCTAAATTCGCAAAAAAATGTTATATATTATGATGGTACTAACATATATTTCATATTTTAAAGTTTAAAGGAGGGTATAAGAATGAAAAGCAAAATTCTTTCTCTAGTCGTTACGGCCCTTATATTAATAAGTTTTAACGGAATTGCAGGCGCCAAAGAAGTGGAAAAAGAACCGGTAAAAAGTACCCAGGATTCAATAAGCACCATCCTTCGCCTTCCATACCAACATTAATCATTTCTGGCTGAAGGGAGAGATAAAAAGAAATGAGAAGAAAGTATTCATTGGAGTTTAAACGGGAAGTTGTCAAAGATGCACTTGTAGAAAAAAGCCTCAGTCTGGTAGCCAGAAAATACAGACTTAACAGCAAAATGATTTATCGTTGGATACATGAATACAAGCAGGGAAAATACAGTTCATACAAGTAAAGCATCGGCGGCACTGAGAATGACATGCAGTGTCGCCGGTGTTTTTTTATCGTATAAGAAAGTATATGTCGCTGTAAAGTGAGAAAGCGATATATACTTTTTTTCGGTCGTATGGTGGATGCTCATTTTGAAAATTTCTTTGTCCTTTATATATTATACCGTAACCTATTCGGTCGGTGAGGAAATCGGATGGAGAGGATATCTTCTTTCGAAGCTCATGGGCCTTGGCTGGAGAAATTTTTATTTTCCTTTGCTAACTGCCGCAGTTGTATTAGGGGGAATCGTAAATCGAAGGGAGAATATAATCCAGTGAAAAAGCATGTTCAGGTTTTCGGCAAAATCATTCTCACGATCGGTATGTGCTTTCTTTTTGCAGTCATATATATAGATCTGATTTGATACATCGACAAATTCTTGTAGTGAAAGGGAAGAAAAGAAGGAGGGGCGGTGGGCGGGAGCGATTGGAAAAAGAAACGCTGGCCTTTCTTCTGCTGGAGCGCAGGGCGCATCCAACCTCTTCTTTTTCCGAATCGCCTATTTCCAACCACGCTACCCTGTCAAAATATTAAGTGTAATTTATATAGCAAGTTGCTCGTTTCTTTTTCAAATCGGCTTCTCTCCAAGATACCCAAATTTGGCTGGCGATGAAGATCGAGGAGTATGCTCCGAAAATCAGGCCGATAATGAGTGCCAATGTAAAGTGGCGAATACTTTCTCCACCGAAAATGTAGAGCGCTACCGCACAAATAACGACCGTCAATACCGTATTGATGGAACGGGCCAGTGTCTGATCGATACTGTGATTCACGACATCTTCTACATCCTGGACCGTCTTTAGTTTAGCGTGCTTCAGATTGTCGCGAATCCGGTCAAAAATAATGATGTTATCATGAATGGAATAGCCGACAATCGTCAAAATGGCTGCAATGAAGGTGAGCTCCACTTCAATCTGGAAAATACTGAACAGCGTAATCACCAGAAATACATTATGCAAAAGCGCAAGCACGGACGACACGGCAAACCGGAATTCAAAGCGTATCGTAATGTATAGTACGATACCAACAGAAGCAAGCAATACCGAATAAAGTGCCGAACGAGCCAGCTCCTGGCTGATAATCGGATTGACCGTACTCTCTTGCAAGGATACGCCTTTGCCGTATTTATTCTCCATTGCTTTCGTTAGCTTGACGAATTCATCTTTATGAATCGGCTCGGCAAACTGGATGACCGCCATGTCCTTCTTGTCGCCCGCGGTCGTGATGCTTCCCGAGTGCAAGCCGATTTGTTCCACAGCCTGCTTCACGTCCGCTTCTTTGAACGTTTGGCCGATTTGCACCTGCACCCTTGTCCCACTCTTAAAGTCAACGCCAAGATTNCAGCGCTGATGAAATATTTTTTTCTATGCTTTACAAAGTCGAATCTATACCCATCAAACTTATAATTCACGGATATCACGCTCCTTTACCCCATAATAGCCGGGCTTGTTGAACAGATTGGAGCGTACGGCCAGATTCATTAAGAAACGAGAGCCCGCCACCGCTGTAACCATGCTCACAATAATGCTCAGGATAAGAATGACCGCAAACCCGCGTATCGCACTCGAACCGAAATAGAACAGCACAAGGGAAGCGATGATGCTCGTTACGTTCGCATCCAGAATCGTGCTTAAAGAACGCTTGGAACCGGCCCGCAATGCGGAAAGGTACGATTTACCGCTTCGCAGCTCTTCTTTAATCCGTTCATACATAATAATGTTGGCATCAACTGCCATCCCGATCCCAAGTATAAAGGCGGCAATGCCCGGTAACGTAAGGGTAGCGCCCATGAGATTCTGCATGAGAAGCAGCAGATAAATATAGGCTACCAATGTGATGCAGGCAATGACGCCCGGCATACGATAATACACAATCATAAACAACAGAACGATAATCGTACCGATAATGCCAGCCTCTACCCCATTTTGCAGGGCTTCTTGTCCGAGTTTTGCCCCAACGCTTGTCGAGAATACTTCTTTCATCTTAACCGGAAGCGCGCCGGCATTGAGAATTGCGGCTAGTTCTTTCGCTTCTTCGATTGAATCTTGCCCATCTATTTGGGCTTTGCCATCCACAATAATATCTCTAATAGTTGGTGCTGTAAGTAGCTCTTCATCAAGAAAAATAGCTATACGTTGACCAACATATTTTTTTGTTACATTTGCAAATTTCTTAGGATCTTTAAAATGAAGTACGATGATTGGACGCTGCATCTGGTCAAAGACCCCGTTTGCCCCCTTCTCCGCTAAATCATTACCGTTCATTACAATGTTCCCCTTACTATCACGGAAGGTAAGGTTAGCAGGTTTACCGATGACATCGCGTGCCTTTTTCTGATCTGTAACACCAGCCAAACGTACGCGAATACGATTTTCTCCCTCAACTTGAATATCAGGCTCTGCTATTCCAAGGGCATTTACTCGGTTATTCAGTGCTTTTGCTGCATCACTTAATGTTCGTTTTGTTACTTGCTGCTTTTCGCTTAATGGGGATATCTCATATAGAATTTCAAATCCCCCTCGCAAATCTAACCCAAGGGTTGTATGCTTAGCTATTTTTGTACCTGTAGCAACAGCAAAAAATAGTATTATAAAAATAGTTAAAAAGAGAGCTCCTGCATTCCTCCAATTCACCACGCCACTTTCCTCCTACTGTTCTATCCCTTCACGCTCCCTTCGTGAAAATGACTGATATACTTGAAGACATTAATGCTGAAACGGTAAGCCTCCATCTTTAAATGCTGTTCTATTACTACGGGAAGGGAGTGCAGTGGTGTTTTTTGTAACGTTTGGCTGCTCCATAGTAATAGACTGAATATTTGTAGGGACAATGGGAACCTCATGTAAGGTTAAAGTAAGAGCCATGATTGATATAATACGGGTTAACCGTTCCTTCATTTTTTCCCTCGCTTCTATTCATAACGAATCTGTAGTAATCCTACTACAATACAAAAATACATGTATTGTTAATTTAGGATGATTAATACAACATATAGCCTTATTATAGTGTACAGGCGACGCCTTTCGCGTGAAATTATGAGAATACTCATATTTTGAGGTGATTAGTATGGAGTTCTCCAAAATAGGAGCACTTATTAGAGACATACGAAAGTCATTAAAAATAACACAAGCAGAGATTGCAAGTGGAATTTGCACTCAGGGATTAATTAGCAGAATTGAAAAAGGAGAACTCATCCCTTCAGCCGATATTTTATATAAGATTGCAAAAAAACTAGGACTGGATGTGAATTATTTCTTTCATCATGCAGAAACTCCAAGTCTTACGTATATAGAGGAAGTTATGTATCAAGTGCGCAGGTTTATTCGAGAGCGGAACTATCATGAAGTAGAAGAAATCATAAAGATAGAGATGAAGAACCCACTATTTCAAATGCCCACCTTTAAGCAATTCTTACTTTGGCACAAAGGAATCTGTACATACTACATACAAGCAGATGTAGAAAAAGCTATGAGTCTTATACAAGAAGCGCTTAATTTAAGTGAAACGGGCAATAACGCTTATTCAGAACGTGAGATTGAAATTTTGAATAGCATAGCTATTTTACATAGCGAAGCAGGTCAGCATAAAGAGGCGATTGAAACTTTAGAAAAAGCAATGGCGCATCTAAAAAATGTATCCTATAAAAAGGATGTACATATAGAAATTAGATTGCTGTATAGCTTGGCCAAGTTTCTATCGTTTGAAGAGGCTTATGCTGATTCGATTCAGCATTGTGAAAGAGGAAGTAAGCTATGCCTTCAATACGAATCTTTCTATTTGTATGGGGAATTAACATTTCAACACGGCTACAATTTAATGAAGCTAGGTCAAAAGAAAGAAGCAATTGTATATTTTTATAAAGCCCGAAGCATTTTTCAACTACAGAACAATTCAGATTTTGTTTCTTACATAGATGAGGAAATGAGCTACTTGAAATAATTATGCTTATGGAACTTTTATCAGGAAATATTAGGATGGATAAGACAAGCAAGTAGTATTCACTCCAAACGTTTACTTTTGCCTACTAAGATGAAATCCCCTTGCTAACAAGGGGATTTCCGAGATAAAAGCTATCTACCTCGATGTTTTTGCTTTGCCCTCTGTATTTTTAGAGCGCGTTTTCTTTCTTTCATCTCTTCACGTTGTTGACGAGACAGAGATTTTCTTGCTTTTTTACGACCTTCTAATTCCAGTCGTAATGCTTCTTGTGCCTGCGTAGAAATACCCCGGTTCTGTACTTCCTTTGCAGCCAGTCGGGCCATTCGCTTCGGATTGATGCGCCGCTCCTGCCTTTCTTCAACTTCCGCGGCCGCCGACACTCTATCTAACAGCGGAATCATCATATGACGTACAAAGTTTAAAATCTCAGCGTCCTTTGGTTCTTTGCCAAAAATATAGCGGCAAGCCTTCATTTTACTGCTTTCTTCAAATTCAGTAACACCAATCCAGAATTGACCATCAAAATAAACTGTTAAACGCACGAAGCATCCCCCTCCATAAAAATAATGAAGTGATGGACATCCCGAGGGGGGAAGGTTACTGACATTAGTTGATATGCTAATGCGACCGGACTACCAACCGACCTGTGTTTTTACACTTCATATTTTATTATAAGAAATTAATTCCAAAATTGCATAGAGAATAATCTGTTTGCAAAAGAGAAATTATTGGATAGGAATAAAGATATTTATCTGGATTATTGTATTTTATGTATATAATGGGATTTAGGAAGTAAAAGGGAGGAAGTGTATGAGCACTAACAAGAAAAAAGCTCTTATTTCAGCAATTATTGTCAGTATTTTAAGTGTCTTATGGAGCTATATTATTCCAGAGCAGACGACAAGGTTGATAGTTAGTATCTCTGTTAGTGTCAGTGTAGTACTACTGGTTTATTACTTGATGAGAAATAAGAACAGTGAAAAAACAAAGTAATGAGCCCAATAGATAGTAACAGAATTCTATCGAATCACCCAACGCTATGCATATAAACAGAACCCCGCTTCGCCTTAGCGGAGTTTTTCATCTTAAATACATGATATTCACCGAGTCTGTTGATTATCCATAAGGTGGAAGAAAGAAGGTGCACGCATGACGTGTTTCCCCGCCTTTTCCCACACCGAAATCATACCGTTGTGGTGACTGTATAATCAGCACTCTTGATGTAACATATGAATAGACAGGAGATCTCGAATTAACGAGAGATTTTTTACGAACATAGTAGACCCCTCCTCATGCTTTTGAAGCTTACAAAATTGTAAGATGAGTGTAAGTTTTTTCGATGGTCTCTTTCCTCTAGATTCCTTATACTTTTACATAAGGAAAACGAAGATATACGCGATTTTATCCCGCGTTTAACTAGCAATCAGTGGAGGAGGAAAAACCACCACTGATTGAAGTTTCACTTTGTGGGAAGCCTGGTAAGCATTATTTATCATAAGAGGAAAACGGCGTTATGGTTGACATGAATATAATAAAATTAGCTCAAAAAGGTCATCGTCTATCGAAGTTGCAGCTTTTAAAGGAAATTGAGGGCTTGGTCTATCGCACTGCCCATTATGTACTAAAAAATAAAGATGATGCACTGTTGGCAGCCCAACAAGCGTTAATCGAGATTTATAAAACGATTCATTTTTACAAAGAAACAGAGAATTTCACGATGTGGATACAACGAAAAGTAACAACCAGCTGTATGGAAATACGTAAGCCTATAAAATCAACATAGAGAGCCTCTATTCGACATATATCTTTTCAATCTGCTTTTTGGATAAAAATATTATCAGGCGTAGAAATTGGCGAATGCGCTATACAAAAAGTCATAGCAAAAAAATGCAAAACAACAATCCATTAGTTAACTTTAACTGTAACATCTCCTATGCTTTGTCCATCGATGCTCCCTTCCAATTTCCAAACACCATTTGACGGAATTGTCATTGTAGTTACCACTTTTGCAGCTGTAGTTCCAAGAGGAAAGCGTTCTTCTTCCTCACTTAAGGGCTCTATAATTCCGGTAGCTATATTTTGCTTTTCAAACGTTTCACTTTCAATAGTTGTAAATTTGATTTGTTTTCCCAATGCATTCTGTTTCTCTTCATTTGCAGATTGGTTCCATTCTACAATTTCATCTTGATGTAATAACTGTTTGTCTACATTTTTGTTACCGAACCATATATAAAAAGTATAGGTTTGTGCCTTTCCAGCTATAAAATCAGCATCAAAAACTGTAAAGTCGCCGACTTCTCCACGCATTGGATACTCTTTATCTGCCATTACAATTGTATCTGTCGGATCTTCTCTAATGACTTCTCCGTTATAGGCTCTTATCGTTCCCAGATTTTGCTGCTCTGAACATCCTACAAGCATGAAAAGGAACAAAATCACTCCTATGTACCTCATCTTATCTCTCCTTATTTTTGATTTCTAAATAATTCCATATTAATTATTGAAATCCTCCTCAAATTTCCAAATCTAAGTACAAAGACGTAATATTTTTAACCAAATATTACCTTTACACAGCGATCGTTTTATTATAGTTTGTTAATTGTACGATGTTGGAATAATTCGGAAGGGGAAGATTGAATGACTACATCTACCGATAAAGCGAAGAAGACACTGACAGCAGATGCATATGAATGCGAAGCGACTTACGACGTAGTGGTATATGGCGGCGATCCGGAAGCAGTTGCAGCAGCTGCAGCAGCAGCTCGTCGCGGTAGTAAGGTAGCGCTAGTAAATCCTGACCCGGAACTGGGTAAGCTCATTACACGCGGCTGGCTTACCTATCTGGATATACCCCCGGTAGCAGGAGAGGTTAAGAAGCCCGAGAAGTTTGATACTGCTGCCCAAGGGATTTTTCAAGAATGGTGGAAGGATGCGAGTGATGGAACGTTCTACCGTTCGTTAAGCGTGGAGAAAGCACGGGCGGCGTTTGATAAACTAGCTTCGCACCCTAATATTACCCGCTATGACAATGCCAGATTGATTGAGGTTATAAAATCTGGAAGTACAATTATAAGTATTGGTATCGCTCTATTGTGTACAATGAATGTCAAAATCCACGCGAAGCAGTTTGTGGATGGTTCGGCAGATGCCGACTTTGCCGTAAAAGCGGGCGCTGAATATACAATCGGACAGGGTGACATTGGAGCACCTGAGCGGTGGCAACCACCTTCTTTAGAATTTAAAGTAGGGAATGTAGATTGGGAGACATGGCGTACTGTTTCCGGGAATGCCGGGGTAGCTGATCCGACAATCGGGGATAGCAGCCATTATGGCGGCTTCCGCAACAAGATAGAGCACGAGTTTAGTCTTAATACAGATTTGGAACATGAACCGAATACGTTCGTGCGCAACCCTAACATGTGTAAGCCTGCAGGGCAAGAGTGGGTATTCATTAATGCGCTGCTTATCTGGGGCGTAAATCCGCTGGATCAATGCTCTTATGATGAAGGCTATGCCCGTGGAAAGCGTGAAGCGCAGAACTTTATTAACTGGGCGAAGGAAATTGATCCGTCTACCGGCAAAGCGAATTTGCCGGGATTTGAAAATGCGTATGTTCCAGACGATTGGGCGCCAGAGCTCTACGTGCGGGAAACACGTCATATTAAAACGGATTACATGCTTACAGGCGAGGATGCGCTTATGAGTAACTGGTACAGTGACGCAATTGCGCAGGGAAGCTACGGCCTGGACGTTCAGGCGCATGATCGCAATGAAGCGCTTTCTTCTGCATATACGGAAGTAAAAGGTTTTGATCATTCTCACTACGGCAGACCGTGGGACTATGGCAACGATAACCCGGCATCTTACAGTATCCCCATGTCTACCATCCTTCCAGTAGGGCTGGATAATTTGACAGTAGCAGGGCGTTCATCTGGCTATACCACGATTGCTATGTCCTCTGTCCGTGTAATTCCGACAGGCATGAGCGTAGCTGAGGCAGCGGGCGCTTTGGCTACCTTTGCGATAGAGCAGAAAATGAACCCGCGACAGGTACACAGGGATACAGCTATGCGTGAGGCATATCTTAAAGACTTGGTACAGTTCAACCAACCGTATTACCATGTCATATATGGAAACCCGCATAATATTACTGGATGGACGGACATACCGAGCTACTCATCCAAGGTCCCGCATGGCGTAGATAGCGAATGGTGGTTCGATTGCTGGTTGAATGCATATAACTCAGGTGTAGTGTTCCCTTATTATGGAAATACGGAAAATCCGCGTGACCCTAACTGGTTTGGACATACGCCTGGGGACTATATAACGTCTGCGGAAGTCACCTATATGGTAAAAGAGTCAATTTATCGATATGCTCGTGATGAGTGGAGGCGTTCGGAGGTGCAGAGCCGTCTGGAGAAACTATCCACTGATACAACTGATAAAGTGGGACGTAATGGCGCAACAAGGGCTATGCTGATGCCGATAATGACTACACCTCCGCCGGACGGTGAAGCATGGGGGAAAGCTGAACAGATGTGCTTGCTATCTCCTGAAGCATTAGCGAATATGCCAGAGGAACGTCTGCTTATCAAAGCAGAAGCTGCGCACCTTATCGGCTGGTATATTAAGATGCTGAAGGCGGGCTGCATAGCATTCGAATAACCGTGTAAAACAGCTGGTTTTTTAGTATGCCCAATGTTTTTCCGAAAAAGGAAGATAAAACAATGAAAACGTTGATTTCAATGGGGATAGGCTTGGTTATTCTACTGGCTATTTTCGCTATTACACAGGATTATACGGCAACTATGAAATATGCATCGTATGCAGGGGGAGCATTTATTATTATTGCGGCAATTACTACAGGCATTTTAGGAAGTGGAGATAGAATTCGTGCGAACTATTCAGATGACACGGATTGGAAAATGCGCATGAATGTCAGTTGGTATTGCTTCTTAATCGGGATTATAAATCTTACAGGTAGCTTTATGACTTGGTATTTCTTCCTTAAGCCTCCATTTTAAACTAAAAGCAGCAGGCTATAAACAAGGCCAAGGAAGCTGGGATGATCTAGAAGCTCGTCAGTTTATAGTAGAAAAAGAGATGAAAAAGACAGAATCCGTCTTTCTCATCTCTTTTCGGATACATCGGTTTTCCTTTAGCGACATGCTATTTTACAGTTATTTTATAGTTTCGCATCCACATATCCACCTGCACCAGGTATGCGAAAAATTGCGGAACATTCATCAATTGACCGAACCAGGGCATATGAACGGATGTTAAGTCCAGATTGGCGAATTCTCTTACGGCTTTCACATTGATGAACGGAAGAATGGGTGAGGACTCATCGTTCAGAACAGCCAGGGCCCTATCTCGTACGGTTGCCAGATAAGAAGGATTGTGTGTTTTCGGATAAGGGCTTTTGCGACGCATTAGTACATCGTTCGGCAGTACGCCATGGAGTGCCTGACGCAGAATACCTTTCTCCCTCTCGCCATGCGTTTTCATGGCCCATGGCACATTCCACATATATTCCACTAGACGATGATCACAGAATGGTACGCGCACCTCAAGACCTACCGCCATGCTCATACGGTCTTTTCGATCCAGTAACGTTGGCATCCACCGTGTTAGGTTTAGATAGAACATCTCACGAATGCGTGCCGCATGACCTTCTTCTCCCGGTAGGCGGGGCACTTCATCGAGTGCTTCTTCATACCGACCCTTCACATAGGCTTCGAGATTTACTTCCGCATGCAGTGCAGAAGAGAAGAACTTCATCTTTTCCTTTAGATTGCGTGCCCATGGAAAAATGGTAGCAGAGAGTGCTTCTTCTCTGTGGAACCACGGATATCCCCCGAACACTTCGTCCGCACATTCGCCTGATAACGCGACTGTCGCTTTCTTCTTAATCTCTCCACAAAACAAATACAGAGAACCATCGATATCCGTCATGCCTGGCAAATCGCGCGCATGCAGTGCGGCAGGCAAAGATTCGATCAGGTGGGGTGTATCGAAATAAATATTGTGATGAATGGAACCGATATGCTCCGAGACGCGTTTGGCCCAGGGAGCGTCAGCGTTCGGTTGAAACTCATTCGGCTTAAAATATACGTCATTGTCTACGTAGTCGATGGAGAAGGTATGCAGGGGCCCCATACCGCGTTCACGAAACGCCTGCGCCGCAAATGCGGAAATAGCACTGGAGTCAAGCCCACCGGATAGAAGGGTGCAGACAGGTACATCCGCCACAAGCTGACGCGTAATACTATCGCTAAGCAGGTGACGGATAGTGGCAATTGTCGTCTCCAAATTATCAGCATGAGTATGGCTTTCCAGCGACCAATAACGTTTTGTTTTCATTCCGTGGCGTGTATGCAATAAATACGAGGCAGGCAGTAACTCGAACACATTATTGAATATGCCGTGCCCCGGGGTGCGAGCGGGACCTAGGCCGAAGATTTCACACAGCCCTTCCTTACTGATCTCCGGTTTCACTGCCGGATGGGCAAGTAGCGCTTTGATTTCTGAACCGAAAATAAAGCTTGAGCCTTGTTGTGTGTAAAACAAAGGTTTGACGCCAAGACGGTCACGGGCGAGAAATACGCTCTCGGCTTTGTGTGACCAAATTGCAAAAGCGTAAATGCCATTGAGTTTCTCTAAACATTCATCTCCCCATTCGATATAGGAAACAAGCAGAACTTCCGTATCAGATGTAGTGAAGAAGCGATATCCGCGCTCCAATAACTCGTTACGTAAATCATCCGTATTGTATAGCTCACCGTTATATACCATCGTGTATGTCTCGTTGTCGTACGTCCGGCTCATCGGCTGTGCGCCGCCTTCAGGATCGACCACTGCAAGGCGACGGTGGGCGAAACCGGCGTGCGGCGATGTCCAGATTCCTTCGCTGTCAGGACCACGGGGAACGAGCGACTCGGCCATGCCTTCAAGTATGGCGCTTTGCCCGCTGAGGTCGGCCTGCCAGTCTATCCACCCTGCGATTCCGCACATAATCATCCCTCCACTTCTCAATCATAACCCAGTAATACACTATGCCTGGCATGGGCGAATGGGTGCCTGGCCCGAAAAAAACAGCCGGATTAACTAAAAGAAAAACGGTAAACAATAGAGGGAGAGAATGCAAGTCCAGCAAGGAGGCGATGTAATGGAAAACCAGGGTAAGAAGCGTATTGGCGAAGAGCCTGCAGATACCGCCATGCCGCATCAAATCGATGCACCAGAAAGGGCGGAGGCGAACAATGAACTGAAGAAGCCGTTTACAAATCAATATGGAGTTGTTATTGGTGACAGTTTTTACGATTCTGCGAATTCTCCGCTGAACAACTGGAGTAAAGACGTGGATCCGGTTATCATGGCAGGGGATCAATGGGTGCATCCGACAAACGATATCGGTTGGAACACGCCGGAGAATCAGGCGTTGCTTGAGGAAGGGTATATTCCGCAGAGCGGACAATTTATGCATCCGACCAAGGATGTTAGCTATCGCAACGATTAAAAAAATCAAAATGCGGCGGGGCTGTATGCTTCGCCGCATTTTGATTTTACTGGGAAAAGCAAGCCAAAGCGGCAGTGCAGAAGCGAAAGAAAATGTGTTATTATGAGAACTAGACATTATTTATGCCGGTAAATCGGCAGTATGGAGCAAGGAAGGGAACACATGCTATGAGCAATGAATTTCGTGTATGCGATGAATGCAAAATGATTAACATAAAAACGCTGGTACCCCGGCTAAAAGAAATCGATGCGACGGCCCATATGGAACTCGGCTGCCAGTCTTACTGTGGCATTGGCTTCAAGAAGCACTTTGCAGTAGTGAATGGTCGCTATCTTACCGCGCTGACAGAAGATCAATTAGTTGAGAAGGTAAAGAAGCATCTTACAAGGTAAACGGGGACGAAGAGGAGGACGCTGTATGTTTGATGCCGCTCTCGATCAATTAGATACAGGGATCTTAATTATTGATACGGACTTTGTGATTACGTTTATGAATGAGGCCTGCGAACGTATTCTTGATGTACGCCGCGAAGATGCGCTTGGACGAAATATCGACGAATTCTTCAACCATCCGTCCCAGCATATAAGGAATTTGCAGCAGACACTGGAAGAAGAGCGGGAGATTACGCTCGATGTCTTATCGTACAAAAGAGGAAAGCACGACAAATTTCTGCGCCAGCAAACGCGTTTGTTGCGAGAGGGCGGGGCGATTGTCGGCGCTATGACGGAATTAAAAGATATTACTGGTTATGTTAAAAAGGAACGGGAATTGCAGGCCATTATTCGTAACATGACAGTAAATATCGTTCCTGTTGCAGATAAAATCGGAGCGTTGCCGTTGCAGCCCATTATAGATGAGAGTCACAAGCATATCCTGTTGGAACGTACGCTTACTCTCTGTATGTCGCTGCGTCTGGAGAAACTAGCCATAGATTTGACAGCCATCCCATCGATGGATGATGAGGTTGCCCATAGTTTAATGCGGCTAATCGAAGCTCTTCGGCTAATTGGTATCGAGGTAATTATTACCGGCATCCGTCCCGAGGTGGCAATGACGCTTGTGACTTCAGGTTATCATCTCGATGAGTGTCCCTCGTTTGCGCACCTTAGCCAAGCTTTAGCTTATTTCACAGCTGTATGATAGGTAGACAAAAAGGAGCATACAGCCCCTCACTCGGGAGGTTGTATGCTCCTTGTTTCTGCTTAATTACATGATGCCCTTTTCTTTCTCTTCTGCCTCCCTCCAGAAACGGTTTGCCCAGCGGAACAGCCCTATGCCCAAAGCAAGATATGCAAAGGCCATATTGAAGTAAAACAAAGCCCACCATAGGAAGGTAGAGTCCGCTTTTGGAGAGCTTAACGGAATCATCTCTGGCAGTAGAGCCCACATCACGACAACGAACGGCACTTGCAGAATCGCTAGTGCTTTCTGGCCAAAGCGCCAGAATAAAAGTGGTGCCACACTTGCGAATACAAGGTTGATAATCAGTAAGTCCATATTTGTTTCCTCCTTTTCCTGTTCTTACAGAAGAAAACGCTTCCAACCTGCTGATAATAAAGTGCGACAGTTACAGTGTGTGGTATGAGAATAAATTATTAATTATATCATACAACAAGTAATGAAAAATTGAAATTATTTTGAACAAAAATATGAAAAATGGATTATTATGCCATGAACAGTAAGTTGTATTCAGAAAAAGAATTGATAAAGAAAGCGGGCACGTTTGTCCTGTATGCAAGGTGATACGTACCCGCTTAAAAAAGCGTTCTTAATTATAGTCTATGACAGTTCTGTTTCCAAAGAAGCCAGACTTTCCAACGAACCGGTCACGAGCAGGCGATCGCCAAGCTGAAGACGCGTATTCCCGTGTGGGATAATCGAGTCGTTATTACGATAAATTCGCAGAATAAGCACATCTCCTAGAAAAGGCAACTGTCCCAATTGTACTTCATGGTAAGATCGGTTACCCATTACAAGGGTTTGCACGGCATCCTCAGCCCGTGCGATTAAATCGATAGCGTTTGGTGCCTCAATTTGCGCCTTCAGTAGCGTGCTGGTCGAGAATAAGGTGGAGAAGAGAATAAATCCGTTCTCGCGTACTTCATGGTGTCGTTCCGGGTTCTCCATCCGGACGATGATTTGTTTTTCGCCCCAGGATTTAGCATGAAGGGCAAGTTGCATATTAATGTTGTCGTCGCCTGAAGCGAATACGAGAATATCACGTTCAAAAAACTTTTGCGCTTCCATGGTTTGCGCAGCGAAGTCATCAACGAATTTAATCGCTTGAAATTTATTGTAGAACACATCGTTGTTTTGAATGACATCCTTGTTTTCCTTAATCTGCTGCTTTTGTGTATACAACTCTACATCGAAGCCTGCTTTTTGTACCTCCAGTGCCACTGGCATTGTAATTACATTCAATCCTACCATCCCTACCGAGGTTGCTGGAGACGAGTCCTTTACAGGAACGAGCCGGTTGAAGGCGACAGGCGATATGAAACAGGAGAGAATGGCAACCAGGATGAGCCCATCATGCAGTGATTGGTCAATCATATCCT
This sequence comes from Aneurinibacillus migulanus, assembly GCF_001274715.1. Taxonomy (GTDB): domain Bacteria; phylum Bacillota; class Bacilli; order Aneurinibacillales; family Aneurinibacillaceae; genus Aneurinibacillus; species Aneurinibacillus migulanus. The sequence goes on from NZ_LGUG01000004.1 coordinate 85,604, forward strand.
TTTGCAGCGCCAGCGCGGCCGCAGCGATAACAAGGCTGAGTGTAGAAGTCAGCAGCATCCCTGAGCCGAGCGTTTCCTTCCAGTTGAACCACCTGCGCAGGATGAGCAGTGGAATCACTTTGGAGACGTATAGCGATATCAGAAGCAATGGGATGAAAATGTATACTTTAGGATCTTGAATTAATGCCCATAAATCAAGTTTTACGCCAACCATTACGAAGAAAATCGGGATTAAAAATCCATACCCGAATGCATCCAGTTGATGCACGAACTCTTTGCGGGGCGCCAGCATGGACACAATGACACCAGCCAGGAATGCGCCGATAATGTTTTCAGCACCCATGTTTTCCGCGAGAGCGACGAACAGGATAATTAGCAGGAAAACACCGCGTGTGCCGAGTTGTACTGTACCTGTGGACAGTTTTTCAAGAATAGGTGCCTGTCGGAAACGCCGAAGAATCCTGTATAGCACGAAAGCAACAGCAAATAACACGAGCAATAGCAGCGATTGAGCGGAATTATCTGATTGCAGCGAGACGAAAACCGCCAGTAGAATCATCGTTACGAAATCGGAAATAACCGCGATAAGCAGAATGGTCTGTCCTAGCGGTGTTTCCATAATTCTCCGCTCTTTTAAAACGGGTACAACGACGCCGAGAGAAATCGTGGAGATAATCAGCGTCATGAAAAACGTCTGCTCGATAATATCGAGCCCTTTCAGTCCGAGCGAGACGAGGAAAGAGGCTCCGAAAACGAGAAGAAATGCGATCGAAGCGATAACGAACGGATTTGTTTTCTCTTTCCTCTTTTGCGAGAAGGCATCAAAATCAATCTCCAGTCCACTTAAAAACATTAAGAAGATAAGGCCAAGCAGGGAAAGGATCGCAAGCCAACTGTCCTCCTGCACAATGTTCATTCCGCTCTTACCGAGAATCATTCCAGCAAGAATTTCTGCTACGACGACAGGAATCATCGTCCAGCGTAGACGCTGCAGCAGAATGGGAACAAGAAATGCGACTGAGATAACGATTAATAAAGAAATCGGGGAATGTGCTGTTTCGCCCATCCGCTCACTCCTTTCAAAATTGTATTCGTGTGTTGTGTAATAAAGCTATGTAATATGATAAAGACCAACACCCGGAAAGAATGTGTTGGTCTCTTTACTCCGTATTATGTGTAGGAATGGAGCGAGCCTTGCATATGTGTATATGACGAAATAAAGACATGGACATTATTAGGGCCTATTGCCGAGCAGGCTGCTCCATCGGTTCGTTCGCGATAGCCGCCAGTAGCAGGTGCATTGCCTGATGCTTACGTTCTTTTTCGTCTTCCAACCTATTCAAATTCTCCATTAATGTATCCAGTTTGTTGTTCATTTTATATCTCTCCTTTGTTTTGTGGTAGCGTATTGTTGTTAAAAAGTTATTTCCACGGAAAAAGGGAGATTGAAACCACCTTATTTTACCACAAGCACATCGCATTCGGCATGCTGGGTAATTGCCTGGCTGACCCCGCCCAGCATAAGACGCGCATAATTAGATAGGCCACGTGAGCCGAGAATAATCAGATCGACATCCAGCTCCTCTGCGGTATCAAGAATTAGGCTTTTTGGATCTTCTGCCCGTACTACTTTGCTAAAGGAGACACCGTGGTTTAAGAATAAATCAGCGATTTCCGTCGCTTTTTCTTCCCAATATGCTTCCATTTCTTCTTCGGTAATTGGTTTGGCACCGAGAATATGGGAAGGCGATTTCGGGTAGGCCGTAACTACGGTAACGGCAGTTTTGAATTGGTCAGCGATTTCAGCCGCTTTTTCGGCTGCACGCTTTGCATGCTCTGAGCCGTCATAGGCAAGCAAGATATGGTGGTACATGTTCATTCCTCCAGTATGTGTCATATTTGTTCATTGTATAGCTTGAGAGTGAGATGCGTCAAAAGTGGTGCTGGTGAAAGGGAAAGATGTCCTTAATGCAGAATACATCTTGATGAATCTTTTATATAGTAGGCTTCGTATATACCGGTACCGATATATTTTTAGGAAGGATGAAGCGCGATGCTGAATAAGTTTCTTGCCAGTTTTGGAATTGGAGCGGCCAAGGTTGATGCCCGCCTGTCCCAGTCGAGAGTATATCCCGGTGGAGAGCTGCAAGGGGAGGTACATATCGAAGGAGGAAACGCTGAGCAATCGATTTCTCAGATTTATATGTATTTATATACGGAATACTATAAAGAAACGAACGACTCCAAGACGAAGCATAAAGAAATATTGGCCTCCTATCGTGTTGCGGATTCTTTGCTGATTAAACCGGGCGAGAAGAAGGTCTTGCCATTTCAATTACGTGTACCATACCATTCCCCGATATCATTTGGACGGCAGAAAGTGTACTTGAGCACAGGCCTGGATATTGAGATGGCGGTAGATCCGAAGGATACGGACATTGTAACAGTGCTGCCAGATCCGCTTGTGGATCAATTGCTTGCCGAGGTAGAAAGCATGGGCTTTCGTCATTCACATGAGAGTGGGACTTGTGAGCATAAAAAGCACATTCACCGGATGGTTCCTTTTGTACAAGAGTTCGAATTTAAGCCAACCGGGCAATTCCGCAGTGAATTGGATGAAATCGAGCTTATTTTCGATGTGCACCCGGAAGGGGTGGATGTGCTGATGCAGGTGGATAAACGGGCCGCAAGCCTGCGCGGTATCTTTGAAGAGATGCTTGATTTAGATGAGCATTATGTACGATTCAGTATCGATCGGCAGAATGGTGTAGTCCCGGGCGAGCTGGAGATGCGGATACGTCAGGCGCTAACTCGAAGATAGATATACGGTCAGAGACGAAAAGCAGGTGAGAATATGGCATCATGGAAAATCGACGGAAAGTGGCTGGAGTACGAGGCAGGAGCGGCAGATGCCGGGCTGCCGCTGGAAGTGATATTGAAAGAGAGACTAAGCGTGTCAGGGCGTATGCTTCAGCGACTCACAAGAAAGAAGGGTCTGTTTTTAAACAGAAAGCAACCATTCCTAAAGAAAAAGATACAGCCGGGAGATCGGATTCGCTTGCTTATCGCGGATGCGCCTGAGACGACTTTGACTCCGGTGGAGATGGATATCTCTGTACTGTATGAAGATGATACGGTATTGGTAGTGAATAAGCCGTCCGGCCTTGCTGTGCACCCGGTAAAAGAGGGGCAGCACCATACGCTGGCACATGGTATCGCCTATTACTGGAAGCAGAGAGGGAAGCCGCGCGCTGTCCGGCCCGTTCATCGATTGGATAAAGATACGAGCGGTGCGGTGCTTATCGCTTGTAATTCATTTGTTCATCAACTGTTGGATAAACAATTACGTGAACATTCGATTCGACGTACTTATCTTGCAGTAATTAGCGGACATCCGGGAGCGGAAGGGGAGACGAACACGATTTCCGAGCCGATTGCCCGCGATCCTCATCATCCGACCAGACGCCGTGTACATGAAAGTGGACATGAAGCGGTGACTCGTTACCGGGTAATGGAATGCTTTCCCGCTTTGCCGGGAATTCTGGATGAAGGCGCTTCTCTCGTAGAGGTGGAACTGGAAACAGGGCGCACGCATCAGATACGGGTTCATTTCAGTCATCTGGGCTTTCCGCTTGTGGGTGATACCTTATATGGGGGAGTGAGAGCGGAAGGAATGCAGCGCCAGGCGTTGCATGCGGCCCGGCTTGAGTTTGGTCACCCGGTAACGGGGGAAAGACATGAATGCACGGCACCTGTGCCGGAAGATATGGAGCGCTTGCTAGAGCGGCTCCGCCAAACGTAAGTAGGAGGGGTGCAGATGGTGGGACGGTTACGGGAAGAGAAAGTATTCAAAGACCCTGTGCATCGGTACATTCATGTGCGGGATAGGCTTATCTGGGATTTAATTGGCGCAAGCGAATTTCAGCGTCTGCGGCGGATACGCCAGCTTGGCACTTCTTATGTAACATTCCACGGAGCGGAACACAGTCGATTTAACCATAGCCTCGGTGTATATGAAATTATGCGCAGACTTTTGGCGCAGTTTGAACAGCGCCTCTTGTTTTCTTTCTCTGAAGAAGAGAGGTTGCTGTGCCTGAGCGCCGCACTGCTTCATGATATCGGACATGGCCCGTATTCGCATTCATTCGAGAAAGTATTCCACACGGAACATGAAGAGTGGACCCGGCACATTCTAGTAGGGGATACGCAGGTCAATCGTATTTTGCACGGCGTCTCTAGCGATTTCCCTCACAAGGTTGCGGCGGTAATTGGAAAAACGTATGAAAATCCGCTGGTAACAAGCCTTATTTCAAGTCAGATTGACGCAGACCGGATGGATTATTTGCTGCGGGATACGTACTATACAGGAACGAACTATGGCTCTTTTGATATTGAACGAATTTTGCGGGTGCTGCGCCCACATGGAGATAAACTCGTCGTCAAGCATACGGGCATGCACGCGGTGGAAGATTATATCGCCGCTCGTTATCAAATGTACTGGCAAGTGTATTTTCACCGAGTCACGCGCAGCGCGGAAGTGATTCTTCGCAAGATTTTCGAGCGAGCGCGAGATTTGTACCGGGATGGATACGCGTTTCAGTGGCATCCAGTTCATTTTATTCCCCTATTTGAACAGAGTATCACATTGGAGCAATATTTAGCGCTGGATGAATCTACGGCGATGTTCTATATGAACGAGTGGTGTAATGAGAAAGATGAGATTCTGCGGGATTTGGCGCAGCGATTCGTTAACCGTCGCCTATTCAAATATGTAGAGTACGCGGAGAAGGTTGAAAGCGTAGAATGGAAGCGTGAGATTGATGAATTGTTCCATGCTGTCGGCATTAATCCGTCGTATTACCTGGGAGTGGATTCTCCTTCAGATTTGCCGTATGATGTTTATCGAAGCGGTGAAGATGGAGATCGAACGCCGATATATCTGTTGATGCCCGATGATAGCCTTGTAGAGCTATCAAAACGTTCCGTCATTGTGGAATCGATTTCCGGGAAACGGCAGTACGATCATAAGCTGTATTACCCGCTTGATTTTCTTGAAGATGGTACGCGCGACCCGAATATTGTGGAAGAGATTAAGCGGCGTTTGCGCGTTCAGCAATAAAGTGAAGCTTTACTCAATGGGAATTCTTCATCCCCACTGCGTGTTAGTTTCACTTATCGGACCTTTAGGGGTAGTATATTCATCACCTATTCTTACACAGTTTTTCCAAGTCTTAAGGTGGGAAGATTACTGCTCGTTAAGGCGGGATAAAGAGGAGGTTTTATAAGCATGGATTTATTTAAAGGCAAACAGGGCGGATTTAATATTATTAGCAACAAAAACCAGGTGCATGGCGGCTACGGCGCAGGGATGATCGATTTAAGCAATGTATCATCGGTTATCGTAAGTGAAGAGGAGGCCGTAATTGATATCGGTGCCCTTCATGCTAAAAGCGCGGTAGAAAAAGGCATAAAATTCTCGATGAATAAAGAAGATGTGCCGAATGGAAAACGCTACTGGCTTGTATGGGTTGCGACCGATATGGGCGAGAAAGGTGCATACTATGCAGGTGTTACGGCATGTGAGATGCTGGTCGATAGAGAAGCGCGTCGAGGATGGAAGATTCTTGCCGACCATGTTAACAAGATGGACTATGCCATGAAACGCCGCTTTATTCTGGATGGCATGAGTGAAAAAGAGAAACAAAATCTGCGTGAGTTACTGGAAACTCATAAACCGGAGCTGTGGGAAAATTCTCCGGACGAATTGAAAGAGAAATTAGCGTAAACAAGGTCTATTTGCCTAAAGCTATAGGCGCAAAAGTGAACGGAATGTGAAATTTTCTGTCATTTATTGATTGCCGTATCGCGACTGGGCTAAAATGAAAACGTGTATTATACACATCTATTACTGGGACACGTAAAAGGGGAAGCGAACGAACATGTTCGGCTTCCCCTTTTACAATGCGGAGGTAAGGATAAAATGCTTTGTCTGTCTCCTTAATTCCAGAATTTAAGCTTGTCCCAGAATGATTTTTCTTTCTTAGGTGCTTCTTTTTTTTCCACTTTCGGTGCTTCATAATATTCTTTCGGTTCTGTACCTGGAATGAAATACATTAGTTCTTGTTGCTTAGAGTCCTGGCTTGCCAGTTTTCCGCTTCCTGTATCGACATATATTGGGATGACTCCGGGCGGGACAGGGAAGACAGAGGCCGGTTTCCCGGTAAGAGCCTGCTCCATGAAGTTGGCCCAAATAGGTGCCGCCTGGCGTGCATCAGCAAAGCTGTCGATCTTGCGGTTATCATCATAGCCGACCCAGACAGCGGCAGCTAATTGTGGCGTAAATCCCCCTAGCCATGCGTCATAATCGGTTGTTCCAGTTTTCCCGGCAACAGGGCGGTGTAATTGGCTATGTACCCGTTGCCCGGTTCCTCCTGGTTCGAATACCTTCTCCATCATATGCGTTAGCAGGAATGCGTTCTCCCTGCTGATTACCTGCTGTATCTGGGGCTGTGTCTCTACGAGCGGCTTACCTTCCCTATCCAGAATACGTGTGATAGCGAGTGGCTCGGCTTTTTGGCCCTGGTTGGCAATTGTTGCAAACATACGCGTCATCTCCAACGGCATAACCGGATTGCTGCCGAGCGCGAGCGAAGGTAGTGGCTGGAGCGGTGAATCTATCCCTAATCGTTTAGACATATTTATCATTTTATCCGGGCCGATGGTCAGATGGGTCTGCACAGCATATATATTGTCCGAGCGGGCAATGGCTTCGCCCATCGTGATATAGTCATGCATATACTGATCACCGTAATTTTTCGGAATATATGTCTCATCATTGCCTAGGGTAAAAACGGTTGGTTCACTCTTAATTTTCGTTAGCGGCGTAAAGCCGTTTTCCAGTGCGGCCAGATAGAGTGCCGGCTTCAGCGCGGAACCGGGTTGACGGCGAGCCGTTGTACGGTTGAATTGACTTTTCGTATAATCACGTCCGCCGACCATTGCCCGTATATAACCGGTCTGCGGCTCGATTGCTACAAGTGCCGCCTGCAGTTCTCGATCTTTCGGCAGGTACTTCTGTACAGCAGCTTCCGCTTTTTGCTGCATAACCGGATCAAGTGTTGTATAAATCTTCAATCCACCGTGCTCAATTGCTTCCTCGTCTAAACCATATTTTTCTTTCGCCAGTTTAACTACATAATCGCGAAAGTAAGGTGCAATTGTCTTGCCTTTGCTATCCTCCGGCGAAGCGAATTTGAGCGACTGGGCGAATGCTTCATTTGCTTGTTCACGTGTAATGTATTGTTCATTTACCATCATATCTAATACGATGCGCTGCCTGTTTTTCGCTGCCTCCATATTGAGAAAAGGCGAGAAAAAGCGCGGGCCTTTCGGGATACCTGCCAGCATGCTCGCTTCGGCTAACGTCAAATCGCTTGCATTTTTGCCGAAATACGTTTTGGCGGCAGCCTGAATGCCGTACGCGGCATGACCGTAATAAATCTGATTCAAGTATAGTTCGAGAAGTTCCGGTTTTGTGTAATTTAGTTCTAATTGAACGGTAAGCAATGCTTCTTTGTATTTCCGCATCCATGTTTTGTCATGATTGAGGTACAAATTACGGGCCAGCTGCATCGTAATCGTACTGGCGCCCTCTATCTTGGCCATATGCCGCAAATCCGTCAGTGCTGCTCCGGCGATACGCTTTATATCAAAGCCTGGATGCTCGTAGAATTTGCGGTCTTCGATGGCAATAGATGCTTGTTGCACGTATTTCGGAATTTGTGCAAGTGGCAGAAAAACGCGATTTTCCCCTTTATAAAGAGTTGCGATAACCGCATTGTCTGCCCCATAAATAGTGGTCGTTTCATTAATATCTGTTTTGGGCAGCGGTTGAGAACGCAGGTACAGAATGAATAATGAGAGCAGCGCTGCCAGAACAACCAGCGTGATGAGCAGCCAGCGTACCGCCTTTCTGGCGATCCGCAACCAGCGGATAAGCTGATCCTCCTGTTTGATTTCCAATGTGAAGACCTCCCTATGCCTTCTACTATCTTGCAGTATCAGTATAGGGAAATCTAGCAAAATCTATACGTGCGCCTTGTTATGAAGGGAAAGAGATAGGGCACACTTCTTAAAATACGTGGGAAATAGTTATCATTAACGAAGAAGCTTAAATTCCTCATTTTTGGCTGATAGTAGATAATAGATGCAAAGCGAGATGAAAATGCTCTTTGTTCTATGAGTAACAACGGGCATTTTCACGTATGCAGCAGGAGGTACAACAGTGGAATGGCTTATTGTGTTGCTACAGATTATCTTAATCAATCTGGTATTAAGCGGAGATAATGCCGTCGTCATCGCACTGGCTTGCCGTAAGCTACCCGAGGAACATAGAAAGAAGGCTGTTCTAATTGGAACGGTGGGCGCGATTGTGTTGAGAATTATACTTACGCTTATTGCGGCGTATTTGTTGAGAGTTCCTTTTATCGAAATGGTCGGCGGGCTGCTTCTGTTGTGGATTGCGATTAAGCTTTTGAGAAATGACGAAGAAAAAACCGATATCAAACAAGGGGCAAGCTTATGGGCGGCAGTAAAAACGATTATTGTCGCTGACTTTGTTATGGGATTGGATAATGTGCTTGGCGTTGCGGGAGCGGCAGGCGGCAATATTTATCTTCTCATTGCCGGGCTGGCCCTTAGTATTCCGATTATCGTATGGGGAAGCACGTTGATTATGTCTTTGATGGAGAGATTCTCCTGGCTGATTATGCTCGGTGCGGCTGTGCTTGGTTGGACGGCCGGGGAGATGGTAACGAATGATGTATTCGTTCATCGAATGATTCAAAATAACGATGTTGCTGAACTGGCTATTCCGTTTGTCGCTGTTATTGTGGTGCTTGTCGCCGGACGGATGGGCGGCAAGCTGGAAACGAGATAAGAAAGTAGATATCGATGTAAAGCACGAACGCGACATCTACTTTCTTCCTAAACGTATTGCTTGAAAAACTCACAAGGCGTGTGCCAAACGTTGCTTTGCGCAGCAGAGTTGCATAAGGGCAGCTAAGGCGGTTACCTGCGCTGTAGCTTGGCACCAGCCAAGCTTTCTTTATCTTGTGGAGCGCCTGGCACGATGGACGAAAAAGATCGAGCGGCAATGCCCATGAGTGTTTTTATTTTTTCGTTGTGTTTATCCATGCTGCAATATCGTTGATAACATACGCTGGAACATTTGCTGGAGTCATATATTCTTCCGGTTTGCTTATTTTTCCTTCGCCTTCCGTAAAGAAGTGGTTTAGCTTCGGATAGAGCTTGTATGTGACATTGTCGCGCTTCGCCAACTCTTCTTTCCAGGTTGTATATTCCGTGTCAGCTTTGACCTGATAATCGCGTTCACCCTGCAGGATTAAGAGTGGCTTGGTCTGATCTTTAGCCATCTTGGCGGCCTCGATGTTCCGGATAGAATCCCAGAATGCGGGCTGCCCCATATCGAACTCCTTCGGAGGGTTTTCACCGGAGAAGTTCGGGTCTTTCAGAAGTTCGATTTGCTTTTTCAGGGTTTCAAGTTGATCCTTTGGTAATTGACCGAGAGAAGCCAAGTAGTCAAATTGGTCAAGCATGATATCAGGCAGCGTGTGGGCTGGGCCGGCCATGGAGATTCCACCGGCGATTGGCTTGTCAGCCCCTTTGTCCAGAATGCGCGGCAGCATCATGCCGCCCTGGCTATGGCCGAGCACGTAAATCCGATTTGTATCGATGCCTTTTGTATTTGCCAGCAGATCAACTGCATGAAGCGCATCGTCCGTTGTCTCTTTGTCTACAGTATGCCGAGGATCGAACATCGTCTTGGCTGTATGTTCGAAGGTTCGCTTGTTATAGCGTAGCACAGCGATGTTTTGCGAAGCGAGACCGTGTGCCAGATCGCGGAACGGTTTAAGCGCGAATGTCGTTTCGTCCTGATCGAGTGAACCGGAGCCTTGCACGAGAACAATAGCAGGGAACGGTCCTTCGCCTTTCGGCATGGTCAATGTACCTGAGAGTGCGAACGCGCCGTCTCCTACTATGACTTCTTTTTCCGTATAAGCATCATTCTTGCTATATGTAGGTTCCTCCGCTACTTGCTGTGCTGATGGCATAAGGGATAGGAGGAAATCATTGATTTTTCCTTGCTTGTCCAGCTTTATTGTAAACGGTACCGTGGCTTTTTCGAAGACGAGCGGGACCTCTACCGTTATATGGACCGCATTCTCACTTTGTGTCTTAGCTGTGCCGATTTCTTTCAGAGGACCCGCATTTAACTGCTCAGGAAGGACGCTCCAGTACTTCTTCATTCTTTCTGCATCCATGACTTTGAGCAGGTCGGCGGAGAAGGTATCGACTGCTTTGTCGAATTGCCCCTTTTGCATCGACTCGATGAAGGCGGTGGCTGCTTTTTCATTTTTGTTCTCTTCTTTTGGTTGTTCTTTTTTGTTAGTCAGTCGTTCATGCAGGACGGAAGGAGGAACCATCAATCTATCTTCGATGATTTGAGATTTCTGTAGCAGAGGTACCTTTTCACCATTAACCGTAATGTAGTCGCTGTTTTGTGCAACGGTAATGATAGTGCCATCAAGCGTTACTGTGGCGGTACGAGTCTGCTGATCCCAGGTTACTGTTGCTCCCGCTTGTTCACCCAGTGTTCGCAAAGAAACAAGCGATTCCTGTGGTGGAACGGCGGCAGAAGCTAAGGATGGGATACTGATGGCAGCGGTAAGGGAAGCGGCCAGCACTTTCTTCTTCAATGAGTTCATAAGTGTTCTCCTCCTTAAAGTCGGATAAATATGGATATATAAGATTATACGGGAAAAAGATACAAAAGTTTGATAATTTTATTTCAAACTTGTTTAGGAAGGCTGCAAAGTTTGGGTAAGATAAAAAAATGAATGCTTGCTTTTTGAAATAAGTCCTATATAATTTACTTGTTTTTAGATCATTATCATTAAGACTGTTTGTAAAAAACATTGCTTCCCACAAAAAAAGTGCGGGAAGTGAAAGGAGACTGGAAACGATGGGTGGATTCTGGTTTACAGAGAAGCAAACCGAGAATTTTGGTATTACGATTAAAATCAATAAAACTTTACATACAGAACAAACCGAGTTCCAAAAGCTTGATATGGTGGAAACAGAAGAGTTTGGCAACATGCTGTTCTTAGACGGCATGGTGATGACATCGCAGAAGGATGAATTCGTTTACCATGAAATGGTAGCCCATCCGGTCTTAAATACACACCCGAACCCTGAAAACGTGCTGGTAGTCGGCGGTGGAGACGGTGGTGTCATTCGCGAGATTATGAAACATGAGAAAGTGAAAAAAGCTACGCTGGTTGATATTGACGGTAAGGTTATTGAGTATTCCAAGAAATATCTTCCTGAAATCGCAGGTGAACTCGATAATCCACGCGTAGAAGTTAAAGTAGATGACGGCTTTATGCATATCGTTAAAAGCAAAAATCTGTACGACGTAATCATGGTTGATTCTACGGAACCGGTCGGTCCGGCGGCTCCGCTGTTCGAGCGCGGCTTCTATCAGGGGATATATGAAGCGCTGAAAGAAGATGGCATGTTCGTGGCGCAGACGGATAATCCTTGGTTCAAAGCTGACCTTATCCGCAAAGTTAATAAAGATATTAAAGAGATCTTTCCGGTCGCAAAAGCGTACTATGCCAATATCCCGACGTATCCAAGTGGCATGTGGATATTCCAGATCGGTTCGAAGAAATACGATCCGGAGGCGGTTGACGTAAACAGCATCCCGGAACGTGAAACGAAGTATTACACGCCGCGCTTGCACCATGCGTCGTTCATACTTCCGAAATTCGTGGAAGACTTAGTGAAATAAGGGGGAGTCAGCGTGCATTTTTTTAACCCATCTTATAGTGGTCATGCGTTCTTTGAAGCGCAGAGCACATATGAAGACGCTCGGGCGGTTATTTATGGCATGCCGATGGATTGGACGACCAGTTTCCGTCCCGGCTCCCGTTTTGGCCCAACGCGTATCCGCGAAGTGTCGATTAATCTGGAAGACTATAGCCCGTATGCGGACCGCGAACTGGGCGAGGTGGCGTACTTCGATGCTGGCGATATCCCGCTTCCATTCGGCAGCGCACAGCGCAGCCTGGATGCTATCGAAGAATATGTCCGCAAAATCGTAGCGGATGGCAAATTCCCGATCGGGCTCGGTGGTGAGCACCTTGTCAGCCTGGCCCCGATTAAAGTAATGGCAGAGAGGCATCCAGACTTGGTGGTTGTCCATATTGATGCTCATACGGACCTGCGTGAGGAAATGGAAGGCGAAGCGCTATCCCACTCCGCGATTATCCGACGTGCGCTCGATTATGTAAAGCCGGAGAACGTATATCAGTTCGGTATCCGTTCTGGTTTGAAGGAAGAATTCGAATTTGCAAAGGAGCGTATGCACCTTCATAAGTTCAAAGTAATCGAGCCGCTAAAAGAATGTCTTGAAGAATTGAAAGGGCGCCCGGTATACGTCACGTATGATATTGATGCGATAGACCCAGCATTTGCTCCAGGAACGGGAACGGCCGAACCAGGCGGTATCACGTCCGCCGAGGCGATTGAATCTATCTATCTGTTGTCTGAGCTCAATATCGTCGGCTTTGATTTGGTGGAAGTAGCACCAGTGCTCGACCAATCCGAGAGAACACAAATTCTTGCGTCTAAGATGATTCGTGAAGTTATTTTAACAATGGTAAAGTAAATCGATGAATAAGAAGAGAGTGCGGTCTGGGGATAGACCGCACTTTTCCTTTAATGGATAAGAAAATATATACATCTGATTTGATAAATCGACACATTTTGTGGTAGGCGGGAGTGGTCGGAAAAAGACACGTTTGCCTATCTTCTGCTTGAGCGCAGGGCGCATCCAACCTCTTCTTTTTCTGAATCGCTTCCTTCCAACCACGCTACCCTGTCAAAATATCAAGTGTAATTTATATAGATGTCACTTCTTTATCCGAGATGCCCAGATGTTTTGTCGTTCCGCCCCAACTGACACAAAGCGGCCGTTTGGTTTCTTTGCGGGAAAAGGACGAGCGAAGGTCCCCGTGAGTTTTTCTTATAATTAAGGAAAAACAGGAAAAGAGAAGGCCCGTCTTGCGCCTGCTTAGTGATATCTCGTAGAATAGAGGGATAACAGAAATTGAAATATTCAGGTGATACAATTGGGCAAACCTCCCGTGCAGGAAGTCAGCATTGAACTAATCAGCGAAGTTTCTCTTGGAGCGGCCCCCTCCGATACGTATAAAGCCGCCTATTCGGGGCAGCTTCATTTCATGAACGGAACCTGGTACATAAAATATGTTGAACAGGAAGAAGACGGGCAAACGAACGCAACTGTTAAAGTGAAGGAAGACGAGATTGTCGTCATTCGTAACGGGCTTGTGTCGATGCGTCAGTCATACCGTCCCGGCGTAAAAACGAGCGGTTTATACGTTAGTATGGCAGGGGAAATGTCGATGGATACCGACACAAGGGATGTCCGGCTTCACTATGATGAAGAGGGATACCTTGCGGCTGCCGTTTGGGTATACGATTTGCATTTGAATGAACAGAACATCGGGCGATATACGGTACAGTGTCGGCTTACCCGCTCATCATGTAATACATATTGAGGAGGATTATTGTGAGTGTAGTAGAACAAACCAAAAGTAAAATTATTGAGCAGATTAAACAGGCTGTCGTAGCGGCGGGTATCGTCGAAGCGGAGCAAATCCCAGACTTTGCATTAGAGTTACCAAAGGACAAGCAGCATGGCGACTATGCAACGAATGTAGCGATGCAATTAACTCGTATCGCGCGTAGAAATCCACGCCAGATTGCCGAAGAGATCATAGCCAGCTTTGATAAGCAGGCTGCCAGCATTTCCAAGATTGAGATTGCGGGACCTGGCTTTATTAATTTCTATATGGATAATAGCTATCTTACTGGCGTTATTGATCAGATTATTGAAGCTGGAGAAGCATACGGCCGTACAGATTCAGGAAAAGCCAAGAAAGTACAAGTCGAATTCGTTAGCGCCAATCCGACAGGAAGCCTGCACTTGGGCCATGCACGCGGTGCTGCTTTCGGAGATGCGCTATGTAATGTGCTTGATATGGCGGGGTATGATGTATCTCGTGAATACTATATTAATGATGCGGGCAATCAGATCGTAAACTTGGCTCGTTCTCTTGAAGCACGTTATTTTCAGGCTCTTGGCCAGGATATGGAGATGCCAGAAGACGGCTACTATGGTCAGGATATCATTGATTTCGGAAAAGAGTTGGCCGAAAAAGACGGCGACAAATATGCGAGGATGAGCCCGGACGAGCGTTTCGTATTTTTCCGCAACTGGGGCCGTGATAAAGAACTGGAGAAAATCAAAGCCGATCTTGCTGATTTCCGTGTGAAATTCGACGAGTGGTTTAGCGAAACATCGCTATATGAAACCGGTGCAGTCGAAAAAATCGTAGAAACTCTGCGCGAAAAAGGATATGTATATGATAAAGATGGAGCAACCTGGCTTCGCTCGACTGATTTCGGTGACGATAAGGATCGGGTTTTGATTAAGCAAGATGGTACGTACACGTACCTGACACCTGATATCGCGTATCATGAGAACAAGTTCAGCCGCGGTTTTGAACAGCTTATTAATATTTGGGGAGCTGACCACCACGGTTATATTCCGCGAATGAAAGCGGCAATGCAGTGCCTCGGTCATGAAGCTGACCAATTGGTTGTGCTTATTAATCAGATGGTTAGCCTGTATCAAGGCGGCGAAAAAGTAAAAATGTCCAAGCGTACTGGTAAAGCAGTTACAATGCGTGATTTGATGGAGGAAGTCGGCACCGATGCAACACGTTACTTCTTCGCGATGCGGAGTCAGGATGCGCATCTGGACTTTGATATGGATCTTGCTGTATCCAAATCCAATGAAAACCCGGTGTTCTATGTACAATATGCACATGCACGTATTTGTAGCATTTTCCGCCAGGCCGATGAGCAAGGGATTGCATTGGACATAGCAAAAGCGGATTTCAGCCGCATAGAGAGCGAGAAGGAAATCGACCTGCTGAAGCATCTGGGCGAATTCCCGGAAGAAGTGGCAGGCGCAGCAGAGGTGCTTGCTCCACACCGTGTTGTACGTTATGTGCATGAATTGGCCTCGCTTCTGCACAGCTTCTACAATGCGGAGCGTGTTATTACCGAAGATGAAGGACTTACTCATGCGCGCCTTGCTTTAATGAAAGCCGTGCAGATTACGATCGTTAATGCGCTACGCCTCATTGGTGTATCCGCACCAGAGCGTATGTAATTTTTTAAATTCAAGGATGTTGATTATCCAGTACTAGCCAGAGTGGATAGCCACCACACCGTGCCCCAAATAGGCGTCGGTTCGTCTCCTACACAAAGCGTAGAGGGCCGCTTTTTGCCCTAGTCAGGCGCTTGGGAAGGGAGACGAAAGGCCTTATTTATGGCCCGTTGTGGTGGTCTTTTTCTCTCTGAAAAATCAACACTCTTGTATGCACAGATGGATAGAAAAGAATGGCACGTACGGCCCCTTTGTTTTTTACAAAGCGGCCGTGCTCTTCCTTGCGAGAAAAAGACGGGGGAACAAACCGACGTGTGCATCTTATTTCCTCCAATCTATGAATAATCAATAGATGTGGTTTTTATGAAATGCGTTCTGAACACCTGTGATTTTAATCATGGGATGAAAGAATGCTCGGATAAGGAAGGGCGGTGGGCGGGAGCGGTCGGAAAAAGGCACGTTTGCCTTTCTTCTGCTGGAGCGTAGGGCGCATCCAACCTCTTCTTTTTCTGAATCGCCTACTTCCAACCACACTACCATGTTAAAATATTAAGTGTAATTTATATATAGCAGGAAAACAGAAAAAGAGATAGAATATTCACTATAGGAGTGTGATTTTATTTTGCGAAATACATCTGACTGAATGGTCATTCACAAACTGGTGAGAACGTGCTATTATAAAGATAAATATTTTTCGCCATAGTCAGATTATTTTTGCGGATAAGAAGGAGTGAGAAACCAATGGAAATATTGCCGCTAATTAACCTTATCGTATTTTTTGCGGTTGTCGGCTATGCAGTGTATCTGTTCGCTCATCTGGTCTATAGCCGCGTCACGTACATTAAGCTCGGACGTGCGGCAGACTTGAAGGAAGACGCGACCCGAACATTGAATGCCTTCTGGGTCAACGTTTTCGGACAGAAAAAATTAATGAAAGATTCCAAAAGCGGTGTCATGCACATCGTATTGTTCTATGGCTTCCTTCTGGTCCAGTTCGGAGCCATTGATTTAATCTGGAAAGGGCTGAAGCCAGGCTCGCACCTGCCGTTTGGTGCGGCATATCCTTACAAGCTTGATATGGTGGAAACAGAAGAGTTTGGCAACATGCTGTTCTTAGACGGCATGGTGATGACATCGCAGAAGGATGAATTCGTTTACCATGAAATGGTAGCCCATCCGGTCTTAAATACACACCCGAACCCTGAAAACGTGCTGGTAGTCGGCGGTGGAGACGGTGGTGTCATTCGCGAGATTATGAAACATGAGAAAGTGAAAAAAGCTACGCTGGTTGATATTGACGGTAAGGTTATTGAGTATTCCAAGAAATATCTTCCTGAAATCGCAGGTGAACTCGATAATCCACGCGTAGAAGTTAAAGTAGATGACGGCTTTATGCATATCGTTAAAAGCAAAAATCTGTACGACGTAATCATGGTTGATTCTACGGAACCGGTCGGTCCGGCGGCTCCGCTGTTCGAGCGCGGCTTCTATCAGGGGATATATGAAGCGCTGAAAGAAGATGGCATGTTCGTGGCGCAGACGGATAATCCTTGGTTCAAAGCTGACCTTATCCGCAAAGTTAATAAAGATATTAAAGAGATCTTTCCGGTCGCAAAAGCGTACTATGCCAATATCCCGACGTATCCAAGTGGCATGTGGATATTCCAGATCGGTTCGAAGAAATACGATCCGGAGGCGGTTGACGTAAACAGCATCCCGGAACGTGAAACGAAGTATTACACGCCGCGCTTGCACCATGCGTCGTTCATACTTCCGAAATTCGTGGAAGACTTAGTGAAATAAGGGGGAGTCAGCGTGCATTTTTTTAACCCATCTTATAGTGGTCATGCGTTCTTTGAAGCGCAGAGCACATATGAAGACGCTCGGGCGGTTATTTATGGCATGCCGATGGATTGGACGACCAGTTTCCGTCCCGGCTCCCGTTTTGGCCCAACGCGTATCCGCGAAGTGTCGATTAATCTGGAAGACTATAGCCCGTATGCGGACCGCGAACTGGGCGAGGTGGCGTACTTCGATGCTGGCGATATCCCGCTTCCATTCGGCAGCGCACAGCGCAGCCTGGATGCTATCGAAGAATATGTCCGCAAAATCGTAGCGGATGGCAAATTCCCGATCGGGCTCGGTGGTGAGCACCTTGTCAGCCTGGCCCCGATTAAAGTAATGGCAGAGAGGCATCCAGACTTGGTGGTTGTCCATATTGATGCTCATACGGACCTGCGTGAGGAAATGGAAGGCGAAGCGCTATCCCACTCCGCGATTATCCGACGTGCGCTCGATTATGTAAAGCCGGAGAACGTATATCAGTTCGGTATCCGTTCTGGTTTGAAGGAAGAATTCGAATTTGCAAAGGAGCGTATGCACCTTCATAAGTTCAAAGTAATCGAGCCGCTAAAAGAATGTCTTGAAGAATTGAAAGGGCGCCCGGTATACGTCACGTATGATATTGATGCGATAGACCCAGCATTTGCTCCAGGAACGGGAACGGCCGAACCAGGCGGTATCACGTCCGCCGAGGCGATTGAATCTATCTATCTGTTGTCTGAGCTCAATATCGTCGGCTTTGATTTGGTGGAAGTAGCACCAGTGCTCGACCAATCCGAGAGAACACAAATTCTTGCGTCTAAGATGATTCGTGAAGTTATTTTAACAATGGTAAAGTAAATCGATGAATAAGAANTGAGATTTTAGAAAAATCTTTATAAAAACTCTTTTTCATTTGCGCGAACATTGATACAATGAAAGAGGAAAGAACTGTAACCCGGCAGTTTTCACTGCCGGGTATGTTTCAAGATGTAAACTGACTGAGCAATCGTTCGGCTTGTACTGAAAAGGCAAGATATTATATAAGGAGGCGCGGAAAGAATGAAAAAATCGGTTATTGTAAGCGCTGCCCGCACACCGTTCGGCAAGTTTGGGGGTAAGTTGTCTTCACTTACTGCGGTAGACTTGGGTGGAGTCGTAATCAAAGAAGCTGTGGAACGTGCCGGGATTTCCCCGGATATGGTGGAGGAAGTCATTATGGGGATGGTACTGCAGGGCGGTGCCAAGCAGATCCCTTCGCGTCAGGCGGCTCGCAAAGCAGGTCTGCCGTGGGAAGTACAAACGGAAACCATCAACAAGGTATGCGCTTCGGGGCTCCGTAGTGTGACATTGGCCGATCAGATTATCCGTGCCGGTGACGCTGATGTTATCGTAGCGGGCGGGATGGAAAGTATGAGCAACGCGCCGTACATTGTCCCAAACGCACGCTGGGGTATGCGCATGGGTGATGGAAAAATCATCGATTTAATGCTGCATGATGGATTGACTGATGCTTATGATGGCCAGCATATGGCGGTGCACGGCAGCAATGTGGCAGCTGAATATGAAATCTCTCGCGAAGCACAAGATAAGTGGGCGCTGCGGAGTCAGCAACGTGCATCGCAAGCTATTAAAGAAGGGAAGTTTAAAGACGAAATCGTTCCCGTATCCGTGCCACAACGCAAGGGAGATCCAATACTTGTCGATACAGACGAAGCCCCGCGTGAAACAAGCATAGAACAATTACAAAAGCTGCCTCCCGTTTTTACGAAAGATGGTACGATTACGGCTGGTAATGCGCCAGGGGTAAATGATGGTGCAGGAGCTATGGTCGTCATGTCAGATGAAAAGGCAAAGGAACTGGGCACAAGACCGCTGGCAACTATTCTAGGACATGCGGCGGTCGGCCAGGAAGCGCCGTATATCGCGACCACGCCAGGTCTTGCTATTAACAAGTTGCTGAAGAAAACAGGTTATACAATTGACCAGATTGATTTATTTGAAGTTAATGAAGCATTTGCAGCAGTAACGTTAACGAGTGAGAAGATTGCAGGCTGGGACCCAGAGAAGGTAAACGTCAATGGAGGCGCTATCGCATTTGGGCATCCGATTGGAGCCAGCGGCGCGCGCATCCTGATGACGTTAATATATGAGCTACGTCGCCGCGGCGGAGGCCTTGGCATTGCGGCGATTTGCTCAGGGGCTGCACAGGGTGATGCTATTCTCGTAGAGGTTCCTGCAGCGGAATAACGGGCAGAAGAGGTAGAAAATAGAGAGGTAGAGACAACCTATTCTCCTGTTATCTATATATCCAAGTTTTTATGAAGAATAGAAGGAGTGGAGACGGATGGAAGTAAAAAAGTTCATGGTAATCGGCGCAGGTCAGATGGGAAGCGGTATTGCACAGGTAGCGGCGCAGGCTGGACTTAACGTTGTGCTACACGATGTGAAAGAAGAGTTCGTAAACCGCGGTCTTGGCGTTATCACTAAGAATCTGACACGCGATGTGGAAAAAGGCCGTAAGTCCGAAGAAGAAAAGCAGGCCATTCTTGATCGCATCGTTTTGTCAACGGATATCAACAATGCTAAAGATGTCGACTTTGTTGTAGAAGCAGTTGTTGAGAATATGGATGTGAAAACGGCCATTTTCAAGCAGCTCGATGAAATTACGCCGACACACGCCATTCTCGCAAGCAATACGTCTTCCCTTCCGATTACGGAAATTGCCGCGGTAACGAATCGCCCAGAGAAAGTTATTGGCATGCACTTCATGAATCCTGTTCCAGTTATGAAGCTTATCGAAGTCATTCGTGGCCTTGCAACATCGGATGAGACATATCGCATCGTAGCGGAATTGTCCGAGAAGATGAGCAAAGTGGCGGTGGAAGTTAATGACTTCCCAGGCTTTGTATCCAACCGTGTATTGATGCCGATGATTAATGAAGCTATTTACTGTGTATATGAAGGCGTTGCTACGCCGGAGGCGATTGACGAAGTGATGAAGCTTGGCATGAACCATCCGATGGGTCCGTTGACATTGGCCGATTTCATCGGACTGGACACATGTCTGTACATCATGGAAGTACTTCACGAAGGGTTCGGCGATTCTAAATACCGCCCGTGTCCGTTGCTGCGCAAGTATGTTAAAGCAGGATGGCTTGGACGTAAATCCGGTCGCGGATTCTACGTATACGAATAGGAAGAAGGTAACAGGAGCTAGGAGGAGAAACCATGCATTTACAATTTACAGAAGAACAAGAAATGATGCGTCGCATGGTGCGGGATTTTGCCCGTGAGGAAATCGCACCCCAAGTAGAGAAGATGGAAGAGACGGATGAGTTCCCCCTTGAAATTATTCGTAAGATGGGTGAATACGGATTAATGGGAATTCCTATCGAAGAGAAATGGGGCGGAGCAGAAGCGGACTTTATTTCATATATTTTAGCTATTCATGAGATTTCCAAAGTAAGCCCGACTGTAGGGGTTATTCTATCCGTGCATACATCGGTTGGTACGAATCCAATTGTATATTTTGGTAATGAAGAACAGAAGAAAAAATACGTGCCAAAGCTTGCTTCCGGAGAATATATCGGAGCTTTTGCGCTGACGGAACCGAATGCAGGGTCCGATGCGGCTAGCATGCGTACCTCTGCAGTGAAAAAAGGCGATAAGTATATTTTGAACGGCTCGAAAGTTTTTATTACGAACGCTGGTGTGGCGGATACGTACATTACGTTTGCTGTCACCGATCCGTCAAAAGGTCCGAAAGGAATTTCGGCATTTATTGTGGAAAAGGATACACCAGGGTTTACTGTTGGCAAAAAGGAAAAGAAAATGGGATTGCATGGCTCCAATACATCGGAATTAATTTTCGATAACGCGGAAGTGCCTGCGGAAAATTTGCTGGGCGCGGAAGGCATGGGCTTTACCATCGCGATGGCAAACTTGGACATTGGACGCATAGGTATTGCGGCGCAAGGTCTCGGCATTGCTGAAGGAGCATTCGAGCATGCATTAGCCTACGCTAAAGAACGTCACCAGTTCGGTAAGCCGATTGCAGCACAGCAGGCCATTGCTTTTAAGCTGGCTGATATGGCGACCCAAATTGAAGCTTCTCGCTTGCTCGTATACCGCGCAGCGGTGCTTCGCAGTCAAGGCGTTACGTGTGGCATGGAAGCATCCATGGCGAAGCGATTTGCGACCGATACTGCGATGAACGTGGCGACGGAAGCGGTGCAGGTATTCGGTGGTTATGGTTATACGCGGGAATATCCAGTCGAGCGTTATTTCCGTGACGCCAAAGTAACCCAAATCTACGAAGGTACCAACCAGATTCAGCGTATTGTGATTTCTAAACACTTAATAAAATAAAGCTTCCATACAGTGGAGGTCTTCCTGCCCGTTAGATCGGGACAAACAAATAAGTAAGGAGTGGGGAGAAATGGATTTCCAACTATCTGAAGAGCATAAAATGCTGCGCCAAATGGTGCGCGAATTCGCGGAAAATGAACTGGCCGATAAAGCCGGGGAGCGTGACGAGGAAGAACGCTTTGATATGGAAGTGTTTCACAAGCTAGCTGAATTGGGACTGACAGGTATTCCATGGGACGAGAAATACGGTGGTGCAGGATTTGATTTTCTAAGCTACGTAATTGCAGTGGAAGAACTGTCCCGTGTTGATTCTTCGGTAGGGGTTACGCTGTCCGCACATACGTCCCTTGCGAGCTGGCCGATTTATAAATTCGGTACAGAGGAGCAGAAGCAGAAGTTCCTTCGTCCGTTGGCAGAAGGGAAAAGCATGGGCGCATACTGCCTGACTGAGCCTGGTTCCGGCTCTGATGCGGCGGGCATGAAGACGACAGCGAAGAAAGACGGAGACCATTATATTCTAAACGGAAGCAAGATTTTCATCACGAATGGTGGTCTGGCGGATATTTATATTGTATTTGCGGCAACCACGCCGGAGCTGAAGCATAAAGGACAAACTGCATTTATCGTAACGAGCGATACGCCGGGCTTTAAAGTCGGCAAGAAAGAGAAGAAGCTCGGTATCCGTTCTTCTGCGACAACGGAAATTATTTTTGAAGATTGCCGTGTACCGGTGGAAAATATGCTAGGTACAGAAGGGCAAGGCTTCAAGATCGCCATGATGACGTTGGATGGCGGTCGCAACGGCATCGCTGCACAGGCGGTTGGAATTGCGGATGGAGCGTTGACGCATGCGATTGCTTATGCGAAAGAGCGTCACCAATTCGGCAAGCCGATTGCTGCTCAACAGGCTATAGGATTTAAGCTGGCTGATATGGCGACCAAAGTGGAAGCAGCCCGTCTTCTGACCTATCAGGCGGCTGTGCTTGAAGACAGCAGCCTTCCATACGGTAAAGCGTCTGCTATGGCAAAGCTGTATGCAGGCGATATCGCGATGGAAGTAACGACCGATGCGGTGCAGGTGTTCGGCGGCTATGGCTATACGCGCGAATATCCGGTGGAGCGCTTCATGCGCGACGCAAAAATTACGCAAATCTATGAAGGGACGAATGAAATCCAACGTCTTGTCATCTCGAACTATCTGCTGAAAGACTAAGGATGTGAGCGCATTGCATACATTGGTAGAACGGATTCTCAACGGAGATCGCCGGGCAGTTGCCCGAGCGATCTCTTATATAGAGGATAACCACCCGGAGAAGACGGAGATTCTGCAAGACCTTTTCCCTCACACGGGAGGAGCGTTTCTGCTTGGTATCACCGGCTCGCCGGGTGCGGGGAAAAGCTCGTTTGTTGATAAGCTTATTGGGTATCTGCGTAAGCAGGGGTTGACGATAGGGATTGTGGCGGTAGATCCGACCAGTCCCTTTACTGGAGGGGCAATTCTCGGAGACCGTATCCGTATGCAGGACCACTTTTTGGATGAGGGCGTATTTATTCGCAGCATGGGTACGCGTGGAAGTCTTGGTGGCCTGGCGCGTGCTACGAAAGAAGCGGTTCGCGTACTCGATGCATACGGAAAGGATATTGTAATCATTGAAACGGTAGGTGTCGGTCAATCGGAGCTCGACATCATGAATATTGCCGACTCGACGGCGGTTGTGCTTAATCCTGGTGGCGGCGATACGGTGCAGGCATTCAAGGCTGGCATTATGGAAATTGCCGATTTGTTTATTTTGAACAAAGCCGACCTGGCCGGTACGGACAAGTTATTCCGCGAAGTGGAGCAGATGCTTGATTTGGTCAAACATGATTCTCCATGGCGTCCCCCGGTGGTAAAGACTATTACGACGCAGAGCAAGGGAATTGATGATGCATGGAAAGCGTTTATGGACCATAAAGCGTATCTCCAGGAAAGCAAGGAATGGGAGAGGCGACGAGCTTCCCATTTACGGGAAGAGGTGTCCGAGATTGTAGAACATGCTGTGCACCAGCTCATTGTCAAGCGTTTGCGTAGCGAAGAATACAAAGATATGATGGACGGTGTTTCTCGTCGTGACATTGATCCATATGAAGTAGCGCACCAATTACTGCAGCAATTAGTAAAAGAAAAATAGTATTCTGAAAAGAGTTGCGAATTCATTTTCTTCCTGCGTATAATAAAAGGAAGGAAGAAAAGGCGATGCGCCTTTTCTTTTTCCCTGCGCTCTGAGCAATCGCTCAGTCGGCATGAGGAAAGGAGCAAAGTAAGATGGAACAACGAAAATCAATCCCTTCAATGGTAAAAGACCCAAAACTTATCGAGAAACGGCGCGAGCAAATTATCGAAGCGGCGGTTGAACTTTTTATCTCCAAAGGATTTCACAAGACAACTACCCGAGAAATTTCCCGTGCCTCAGGATTCAGCATCGGTACGTTATATGAATATATCGAATCGAAGGAAGACGTTCTCTACCTTGTATGTGATGCGATCCACGCAGGTGTGGAAAAAGGATTGCAGGAAGTCCTTGTTAACGGTGTAAGCGGAGCCGTAATGCTAGAAGCGGCCATCGAAGGGTTCCTGCGCGTTATGGACCAGATGCAGGATCGCGTACTGCTGATTTATCAGGAGATTAAATCACTTCCTCGCGAAACGATGAGATATGTGCTGGCGAAGGAAGAAGAGATTACAGGCTTTTTTGAAGAGATATTGCATCGCGGCAGACGGGATGGCTCGCTGCAAATTGATGAAAATTCGGTTAAGCTGATGGCTCACAATATCGTGGTGCTTGGCGAGATGTGGACATTCCGCCGTTGGAGCTTACGCAAGGATTATACGCTGGAAGAATTCACAAAAATGCAGACATCGTTGATTCTGCGCGAATTGACGGATAAGTAAGGGGTTGTCATAGGCCGGATAAGGAGGAAAAGAATCCTGCACCGGTTCGATTGGAGACATAAGTTTGAATGCACAGGGTCTATTGCACGACCTTGAAGGAGGAAAATAAAGATGGAAACGACAATTTATCGTCCGAAGCACAATGTTCGTTTTGTCACGGCGGCCAGCCTGTTCGATGGGCATGATGCGTCGATTAATATTATGCGCCGCATCTTACAGGCCTCAGGAGTAGAGGTTATTCATCTGGGGCATAACCGTTCCGTAGAGGAGATTGTAAATGCCGCCATTCAAGAAGATGCGCATGGTATTGCGATTAGTTCGTACCAGGGTGGCCATGTGGAGTATTTCAAGTACATTGTCGATTTGCTGAAAGAGAAAAACGCTTCTCATATTAAGGTGTTCGGCGGCGGTGGTGGCGTTATCGTTCCTTCTGAGATTCGTGAGCTGCACGAATATGGCGTTGCGAGAATTTTCTCTCCTGATGATGGGCGTGTGCATGGCCTACAGGGCATGATTAACTCCATGATTGAACAGACCGATTATCCGACTCCCAAAGAGGTTGAGAAAGAAATCAGCGAGCTTAAAAATCGAAGCTGGAATGCGATCGGACGCATGATCACGCTGGCGGAAGAGAATGTAGAGAGGCAAGACCGGGAAGTAGCTGCTACCCTTGAAAAAGTCAACGCGATGGTGGAGAAGGTTCCTGTGCTTGGTATTACCGGAACGGGCGGAGCGGGAAAAAGCTCGCTGACAGATGAATTGGTACGACGTTTCCTGGAACAATATCCGGAGAAGACAATGGCTATTCTGTCGGTAGATCCTTCCAAGCAAAAAACGGGCGGAGCGCTTCTGGGTGACCGGATTCGCATGAATGCCATTAACTCGCCGCGCGTATACATGCGTTCCCTGGCAACGCGTAAGTCTCACAGCGAGCTTAGCAAAGCTATTGGTGATGCGATTAATATTGTGAAAGCGGCGGGCTATGATTTCATTATTGTTGAGACGTCCGGTATCGGGCAGGGCGATGCGCAAATTACGCAAGTGTGCGATATTGCAATGTATGTAATGACCAGCGAGTTTGGTGCGCCGACTCAGCTTGAGAAAATCGATATGATCGATTATGCCGATATTATTGCCATCAACAAATTCGAACGACGCGGTTCGGAAGATGCGTTGCGCGATGTGAAGAAACAGTGGACACGAAGTCGCGCCATCTTTGATATGAAGGACGAGGATATCCCGGTATACGGCACGATTGCCAGCCAGTTCAACGATCCAGGCACGAACGTGCTCTTTGTAAACCTGATGAGGATCGTTAGCGAGAAAACAGGCACAGAGTGGTCGACCACACTCGATATTTCCGGTGATACCAAATCCAAGAAGCAGTATGTCATTCCGTCTGACCGTATTCACTATCTAGCTGAAATCGTAAATACAGTGCATCAATATAAGAAGTTTACCGAGCAGCAGGTGCAAGTCGCGCGCAAGCTGTTCCAGCTGAAAGGCACGAAGGAAGAATTATCATCTCAGACGGGTGAGCTTGCATCTGACTTAAAGAAAGAAATCGATAAGCTTATCTCACACTATGAAGAAAAGCTGCATCCGGAAAGTAAAAAAATTCTGGATAACTGGAAATCTCTGAAGGAAGCATACAGGCAGGATGAGTTTGTTACTAAAGTACGCGATAAAGAAATCGTCACCAAACTATATACGACTTCTCTGTCTGGTACGCGCATTCCGAAGGTAGCACTGCCGAAATTCGAAGAATGGGGTGAGATTCTTCGCTGGGCTATGAGCGAGAATCTGCCAGGATACTTTCCTTATACTGCAGGCGTATTTCCATTTAAGCGTGATGGCGAAGATCCGAAGCGCCAGTTCGCGGGCGAGGGTACACCTGAACGGACAAACCGCCGTTTCCACTACTTGTCTAAGGATGATGCTGCGAAGCGTTTAAGTACGGCATTCGACAGTGTGACTTTATACGGAGAAGATCCAGATTATCGTCCGGATATTTATGGAAAAATCGGTACAAGTGGCGTTAGCATCTGTACGTTGGACGATATGAAAAAATTATATGATGGCTTCGACTTATGCCACCCGTCCACATCTGTATCGATGACGATTAACGGGCCTGCGCCAATTATTCTGGCAATGTATATGAATGCGGCTATTCAGCAGCAAATCGACAAGTTCAGGCAAGAGAACGGACGCGAGCCGAATGCGGAAGAAGCAGAGCAAATTAAGGCCTATACGCTTAAGAGTGTACGTGGCACCGTACAGGCGGATATTCTGAAAGAAGATCAAGGACAGAATACGTGTATCTTCTCGACTGAATTCGCTCTGAAGATGATGGGAGACATCCAGGAGTACTTCATTAAGAACCATGTTCGTAATTACTATTCGGTAAGTATTTCCGGTTATCATATTGCTGAAGCAGGTGCAAATCCGATTTCCCAGCTTGCCTTTACGCTGGCGAACGGCTTTACGTACGTGGAATATTATTTGAGCCGTGGCATGCATATTGATGATTTTGCACCAAACCTGTCGTTCTTCTTCAGTAACGGTCTCGATCCGGAGTATAGCGTGCTTGGGCGTGTTGCCCGCCGTATTTGGTCGACAGTTATGAAAAATAAGTATGGCGGTAATGAACGCAGCCAGAAGCTAAAGTACCATATTCAAACGTCAGGACGTTCCTTGCACGCGCAAGAGATGGATTTCAATGATATCCGCACCACACTACAGGCACTGATGGCTATCTATGATAATTGTAACTCACTGCATACGAATGCTTATGATGAAGCCATCACGACGCCTACAGAGAATTCCGTGCGCCGTGCCATGGCTATCCAGATGATTATCACAAAAGAGCTAGGTTTGGCAAAAAACGAGAACTCACTGCAAGGTTCTTTCATTATCGAGGAGTTGACCGAACTGGTAGAAGAGGCCGTACTGGCCGAATTCCAGCGTATTAGCGACCGTGGCGGCGTGCTGGGCGCGATGGAAACACAATACCAGCGCAGTAAGATTCAAGAGGAATCGCTCTATTATGAGACGCTGAAGCACAACGGAGAGCTACCTATTATTGGTGTGAATACGTTCCTGAATCCGAATTCTTCCGAGGAGGACTACGAGATCGAGCTTGCCCGCGCTACGGAAGAAGAGAAGGTGCAGCAGATTAATAACCTACGCGACTTCCAAGAACGTCATAAGGATGTCACTAATGTAGCGCTGCAGCGCCTGAAAGAAGTCGCGCGTTCTGGAGGTAATATCTTTGCCGAATTGATGGAGACGGTGAAAGTGGCCAGCCTTGGTCAAATTACAGGTGCGCTCTATGAAGTTGGTGGGCAATATCGTCGGAATATGTAATAACGAGACAAAGCTAAACCTTTTTGTCTTGGACAGCAAATCCGCTGTGTATAGAGTAAAACCTCCATTAGTCAGGGGTCTTACTACCTGTTAGACTAGGGGGAAGAAACAGGCGAGGGTATTTTTTCCCTCGTCTTTCTTTCGATCGCATCACTTGAAAAACTCGTGAGGCGTGAGTTTTTCTTGCATTTTAGGTCTGAAATTGTATAAAATAAGGAATGCTGAATAATAGGGATAGTATGTCCGGGATGCAATAATTTGTGTCTTGTCATTTGAAACCTGTAAAGAAGGGAAGTGCCGAGGTTGAGCAATGCTTTGAACCTGGAAGCAGAAGAAGTCAAAGAAATGGCGATGGTAGATCTCGCTTATCAAATGTTGAACCAATCAAAAAAACCGGCCTATTACCGCGATTTGTATAAAGAAATAACAGAAATGAAGAACATGTCAGAATCCGAAGCAATGGACATGATCGCGCAAGTGTATACGGAGATTAATCTTGATGGCCGCTTTATCTGCCTCGGTGAAAACCTATGGGGGCTGAAGCGCTGGTATCTTGTCGAAACGCAAGAGGAGTCTGCGGAGAGCGGTTTCCGCGGCAAATTCGCATTGGATGATGATGATGACTTCGAAGATGACGAAGAGCTTGAAGAAGAATACGACGAGATTGACAATGATCGTGTAAATGATGTGGATGAGGACGACGAAGACGTAGATGTAGACGATGACTTCGCTGATGATGAGAAAGAAACGGATGAAGAATTCGATGAAGACCTGGACGATGAAGAATTAGAGAATGAAGATGAAGACGAAGACCTTGACATGTAATACAAGGGAAGATAAAATACTTTTTGGGCTTTAAAACTATACGATGTATCGTTAACGAATAAAAACAAAAGTGCCCCTCCGAAAATACTCGGTTGGGGATCTCTTTTGTTTTTTTTATTTTCTAGATTCATACAGCTACCTGTTTTGTGGAAAAGTATTGAATGGGCAAAGAAAGAGGGGTTTATTTGTATGGCAAAGTATATATTTGTAACTGGCGGTGTGGTATCTTCTCTGGGCAAAGGGATTACAGCCGCTTCTCTGGGACGTTTGTTGAAAAACCGTGGTCTGCAGGTAACGATTCAGAAGTTTGACCCTTATATTAACGTGGATCCGGGTACAATGAGCCCGTACCAGCATGGAGAAGTATTCGTTACTCAGGATGGGGCTGAAACGGATCTTGACCTTGGACACTACGAACGGTTCATCGATATTAATCTGAATTCCAACAGTAATGTAACGACGGGTAAAATCTACTCTTCCGTTATTACGAAAGAGCGTCGTGGCGACTATCTGGGCGGAACCGTACAGGTTATTCCACACATTACCAATGAAATCAAAGAGCGTGTTTTCCGTGCAGGGCGCGAGACGAATGCGGATGTCGTTATTACGGAAATTGGCGGTACGGTAGGAGATATTGAAAGTCTTCCGTTCCTAGAAGCGATTCGTCAGATCAAGAGCGATGTCGGTCGTGATAACGTAATGTATATCCATTGTACACTTGTACCATATTTGGCAGCTGCTGGTGAAATGAAGACGAAGCCGACTCAGCACAGTGTCAAAGAGCTGCGCAGCTTAGGAATTCAGCCGAATGTAATTGTATGCCGCACAGAGCATCCGATGTCTCAGGATATGAAAGATAAAATCGCACTCTTCTGCGATATCGATCCAAAAGCGGTTATCGAAATGGTGGATGCCGAATCGCTGTATGAAGTCCCATTAACCCTGAAAGAGCAGGGAGCGGACGAATATGTGTGCAACCATTTGAACCTCACTTGCCCGGAAGCGGATATGACAGAATGGAAACAGATGCTTCACAAAATCAAAAACCTTTCCCACAAGACGACCATTGCTATCGTCGGTAAATACGTGGCGCTGCATGACGCATATATCAGCGTGGCAGAGGCGTTGTATCATGCGGGTTATGCGAATGATGCTGATGTGAATATTGAGTGGGTGGACGCTGAGGAAGTGTACGAGCATAATGTTTCTGAATTGCTGAGCCGTGTGGACGGCATTCTTGTGCCAGGTGGGTTCGGAGATCGTGGCGTAGAAGGTAAAATCATCGCCGCCAAGTACGCACGTGAGAACAAAATTCCGTTCCTTGGCATTTGTTTAGGAATGCAGGTAGCGGTTATCGAATTTGCCCGTCATGTCGTCGGCATGAAAGATGCGAACAGTTCGGAAATCAATCCATCTACCCAATACCCGGTTATCGACCTGCTTCCGGATCAAAAGGATATCGAAAATCTTGGTGGTACGATGCGACTCGGCCTGTATCCTTGCAAAATGGAAAAAGGTACGGCAGCTCACGCTTCTTACAATGAAGATCTCGTATACGAGCGTCATCGCCATCGCTATGAGTTTAATAACCAATACCGCGAAGCATTGAAAGATGCAGGACTTAAGTTTAGTGGTACATCACCGGACGGTCGCTTGGTAGAAATCGTTGAGCTGCCGGATCATCCTTGGTTTGTGGCAAGCCAATTCCATCCGGAATTCGCCTCCCGTCCGAACCGTCCGCAGCCGCTTTTCCGTGATTTCGTCGGAGCAGCATTAAAACTGAGAAAATAATAGTAAATAATACTAAAGGACGAGCGACCGCTCGTCTTTTTTCTTTGTTGTGTCAAAGATAAAAAGCAGGAATTTTTTAGGATTTATCGAACTCTTGTATTATTGTAGAGTCAGCATACATATTTGTTGTGCATGAGAATGAGAGGGGGAGCAGCATGAAGGATAAAAAAGTATTGATAGTCGATGACCAATACGGGATTCGCGTTCTGCTGTTTGAGGTATTTGGGAAGGAAGGGTACCAGACGTTTCAGGCTGCCAATGGAAAGCAGGCATTGGAAATTGTCACGGGCGATTCGCCTGACCTTGTCATTCTTGATATGAAAATTCCCGGCATGGACGGGCTTGAGATTTTGAAGGAAATTAAAAAAATCGCTCCAGAAACCAAGGTGATCATGATGACAGCGTATGGCGAATTGGATATGATTAAAGAAGCGACGGAACTCGGCGCCCTGACCCATTTCACTAAGCCGTTTGACATTGATGAACTGCGAGCGGCAGTAAATAAGCAACTCGCATGCTGATCTTTCATTGTGGTATAATAAGCAATGTTTGAGAGTATGCACAAAACAAGGAGGATCTTACATATGCCATTAGTTTCGATGACAGACATGTTAAACAAAGCCGTAGAAGGGAAGTATGCGGTTGGTCAGTTTAACTTGAACAATCTTGAGTTTACGCAAGCGATTCTGCAGGCGGCAGAAGAAGAGAAATCCCCTGTCATCCTTGGAGTAAGTGAAGGTGCAGCTCGTTATATGGGCGGTTTTAAGCTGGTTGTAGCTATTGTACAAGCTTTAATGGAAGAATATAAAATTACTGTCCCGGTAGCGATTCATCTGGATCACGGCTCTTCCTTCGAGAAGTGCGTGGAAGCCATTCATGCCGGCTTTACATCCGTTATGATTGACGGCTCCCATCACCCGCTAGAAGAGAATATTGCCTTAACCAAGCGTGTCGTAGATGTGGCGCATGCGCTAGGTGTGTCCGTGGAGGCTGAGCTCGGCCGTATCGGTGGTCAGGAAGACGACCTGATTGTGCAAGATGCGGAAGCGGCGTATGCAATTCCGGCAGAATGTGATAAACTTGTGCGCGAGACTGGCGTAGATTGCTTTGCTCCAGCACTTGGCTCTGTTCATGGTCCATACAAGGGCGAACCGAACCTAGGCTTTGATAGAATGGAAGAAGTCATGAAGTTGACAGGAGTTCCACTTGTTCTGCACGGTGGTACAGGTATTCCGACAAAAGATATCCAACGTGCGATTTCGCTTGGTACAGCGAAAATCAATGTGAATACGGAGAATCAAATCGCATCGGCCAAAACGGTCCGTGAAGTTCTCGATGCAAAACCGGAACTGTATGATCCGCGTAAATATCTGGGACCTGCACGTGACACTATTAAAGAAACTGTTAAAGGCAAAATGCGCGAGTTTGGAAGCAGCAACAAAGCGTAACACCATTTTGTCAGCGTGAAGACAGAAGGAGTGTATTATGAGATTTTTTATCGATACAGCAAATGTAAATGAAATTCGCGAAGTGAATGAGTGGGGCGTGTTGGCCGGAGTTACGACCAACCCTTCTCTTGTAGCGAAAGAAGGCCGTGACTTTGTAGAGACCCTGAAAGAAATCATCGATATCATCGATGGCCCGATTAGTGCCGAAGTTATCAGTCTGGAAGCCGAAGGCATGATTGAAGAAGGGGAAAAGCTTGCTTCTCTTTCCAAGAATATCGTGATTAAAGTGCCGATGACGGTAGAAGGCTTAAAAGCGGTCAAACATTTTACCAAGAAAAAAATCAAAACGAATGTAACGCTTGTATTCTCAGCGACACAAGCACTTTTGGCTGCACGCGCAGGAGCGACTTATGTATCGCCATTCCTTGGACGCCTTGATGATATTTCCCAGGACGGTCTGCAGTTGATTTCGGACATCTCGGAAATTTTTGAGATTCATGATATTGAAACTGAGATTATTTCGGCGAGTGTACGCCATCCACTGCATGTAGTAGAATGCGCGAAGATGGGAGCGGACATCGCAACCATTCCATACAAGATTTTCAAGCAAATGGCGCAGCATCCGTTAACTGATGCTGGCATTGAACGCTTTCTTGCGGATTGGGAGCAAGCGCAGCAAAAATAATACCGGAAAGAAGCACCTTTTCAAAAAGCGATGAGAAAAGGTGCTTTTTCCCATTGAGTAAGGAGAATCGATCTGTGGAGAAATTGTTTATTGAAGGCGGACGGAAGCTGACAGGCCGAATTCAAATCAGCGGAGCGAAGAACAGCGCGGTAGCGCTCATTCCCGCTGCAATTCTTGCGGGCGCGGAGGTTGTTTTGGAGAATGTGCCGGATATCAGCGATGTTCACATCTATAGTGAGATTCTGCAAGATTTGGGAGCAACGGTCGAGCAAGATAACGATATGCTGCGCATCGACTCAACTCGAATGGAAGCGAAGCCGATGCCTAACGGTAAAATCAAAGAGTTAAGAGCTTCCTATTATTTGATGGGCGCTATGTTGGGCCGTTTCGGTGAAGCGATTATCGGCATGCCTGGCGGCTGTAATCTAGGTCCGAGGCCAATTGATCAGCATGTCAAGGGATTTGAAGCGCTTGGCGCGCGTATGTCTCATGAGCACGGTTCTTTACATATTCAAGCTAAAGAACTTGTCGGCAGTAAAGTGTATCTGGATGTCGTAAGTGTAGGAGCTACGATTAATATTATGCTGGCAGCCTGTCGAGCCAAAGGCAAAACCATTATCGAAAATGCGGCGAAAGAGCCGGAGATTATCGATGTGGCTACACTGCTGAACGCAATGGGTGCTAGCATCAAAGGCGCTGGAACCGATGTAATCAGAATTGAGGGAATCGAGAAGCTGAGCGGTTGCTGGCATTCGATTATTCCCGACCGAATCGAAGCAGGTACCTATATGATTGCCGCTGCAGCGACGGGCGGCGACGTAGTGATTGACAACATTATTCCCCGCCACATGGAGTCTCTTACAGCTAAGTTGCGGGAGATGAACGTACAAGTGGAAGAAGAGGACGATGCCGTTCACGTTATTGGGAGAGACTCATACGAAGCGATCGATATAAAAACGCTCCCTTACCCCGGATTTCCCACTGATCTTCAACAACCCATAACTTCCTTGTTAACCGCCGCAAATGGCACAAGTATTGTGACAGATAATATTTATCATGCCCGTTTTAAACATGCCGAACATCTGTTGAATATGGGAGCCAAAATTAAAGTAGAGGGTCGCTCGGCTGTCATTGAGGGCAAGACACCGCTTGTAGGCAGTAAAGTCATGGCGACAGATTTAAGGGCTGGAGCAGCGCTCGTTATAGCTGGATTAATGGCTGATGGAATAACCGAAATTACCGGGGTACACCACATTGACCGTGGATATGCCGAATTGGAAGAAAAGTTGAAGAGTCTTGGTGCCGTGATGTGGCGTGAAAAACCGATCCAAAGAGCTTACTAACAAAACAGGAGATGACAGGAAATGGAACGCAGTTTAACACTTGAATTAGTGCGTGTAACAGAAGCGGCGGCGCTCGCGTCTGCCCGATGGATGGGACGCGGTAAGAAAGAGGATGCGGATGATGCCGCTACGACTGCAATGCGTGCCGTATTCGATACTGTACCGATGCAAGGAACCGTCGTAATCGGTGAAGGTGAAATGGATGAAGCACCGATGCTGTATATCGGAGAGAAGCTAGGTCAGGGCATCGGACCGGAAGTAGACGTGGCAGTCGATCCGCTTGAAGGCACTAACATCGTGGCTAAAGGAACATGGAATGCGCTTACGGTATTGGCGGTAGCGGACCGCGGGAATCTACTGCATGCGCCTGATATGTATATGGACAAGCTGGCAGTAGGCCCGGAAGCGGCTGGTAAAGTAGATATTACCGCACCGATTATTGATAACTTAAAAGCGGTAGCACAGGCTAAAGGTAAGGATATTAGCGACCTGGTAGCATGTGTTATGGACCGCGAACGCCATGCCAGAATTATTGAAGAAATCCGTGAGGCAGGTGCTCGTATTAAGCTTATCTCTGACGGTGATGTCGCAGGTGCTATTAATACGGCATTTGGGCATACCGGAGTGGATATTCTGTTCGGTATTGGAGGAGCTCCGGAAGGGGTTATCGCAGCAGTAGCGTTAAAATGTCTCGGCGGTGAATTGCAGGGACGACTCGTTCCTGACAATGAAGCAGAATTTGAGCGTTGCAAGAAAATGGGACTTGCTAATCCAAATCAAGTGCTACTGATGGACGATCTTGTTAGAGGTGATGATTGTATTTTTGCGGCTACTGGTGTAACGGAAGGTGAATTGTTGAAAGGTGTGCGCTTCGAAGGTACGAGTGCATTCACACAATCCGTTGTTATGCGTGCTAAGTCGGGTACAGTTCGCTTTATCGATGGGCAGCACCGTCTTGAGCGCAAACCGCAATTTGTTATGAAGGATTAGTCTGACAGCAAACCGGATAGACTGTTCATGATATGCATAAAGTGATACTTCACACAGTGGTTTTTTTCACCCCCCACCTATATTCCCCGATTTCTCTAAGTCTTGAGATGGGGGGGATTACTGCCCGTTAAGGCGGGATAAATAGATTTTGAAACACTGTCTTTATTCAAATATTGGGGTAAGAAAGGAATAAGAGGTTGGGAGAGGATGGTGCATGTTTCTGATTTCCAACTTCTTTACCTTCTGTACCCGAACCATGGCCGATGGAGAAAGTGTTATGTACCATTTAATAAGAAAAGTGTGGTGTTTGAGCGTTATATGGAAATGAACTTAGCGCAATTAGAAGAGAAGAAATTAACGGAACTTTATAAACTGGCGAAAGAATATCAAATTCCTTACTATGGCACGTTTAAGAAACGAGAGTTGATCTTCGCGATTCTGCAGGCACAGGCGGAGAAGCAGGGTCATATGTTTATGGAAGGGGTGCTCGATACGCATCCAGATGGGTTCGGCTTTCTCCGTCCTATTAATTATCTGCCAAGTGCGGAAGATATCTATATTTCCGCTTCGCAAATCCGTCGTTTCGACTTACGAACGGGTGATAAGGTATCCGGTAAGGTACGGCCGCCGAAAGAGAATGAAAGATACTTTGGTTTGCTGCATGTTGATGCAGTCAATGGTGAACCACCTGAGAGTTCCCCGGAACGCTTACATTTTCCGGCGCTTACGCCTCTCTATCCCCAGAAGAAGATGGTGCTTGAAACATCACCTACCAGAATTTCTTCCCGTATTATTGATTTAATAGCGCCTGTTGGATTTGGACAGCGCGGTCTTATTGTCGCTCCTCCGAAAGCTGGTAAAACGATACTACTTAAAGAGATTGCTAACAGTATCGCGACCAATCATCCTGACGTTGAACTAATTGTTCTGTTGATTGATGAAAGACCGGAAGAAGTAACCGATATGCAACGTTCTGTTAAAGGCGAAGTAGTAAGCTCCACGTTTGATGAATTGCCTGAAAATCATATTAAAGTGGCTGAGTTGGTGCTAGAACGCGCATTGCGCCTTGTAGAACATAAAAAAGACGTCGTGATTCTGCTTGATAGTATTACCCGTCTGGCTCGCGCATACAACGTTACCATACCAACGAGCGGACGTACGTTGTCCGGAGGGATTGATCCTGCGGCGTTTCACCGTCCGAAGCGTTTCTTCGGTGCGGCGCGTAATGTCGAAGAAGGGGGTAGCTTAACCATTCTGGCTACTGCACTGGTGGAAACCGGATCGCGTATGGATGATGTGATTTACGAAGAATTCAAAGGTACAGGAAACATGGAGCTTCACCTGGACCGCAAGCTGGCGGAACGTCGCGTCTACCCGGCAATCGATATTCGTCGTTCCGGTACGCGCCGCGAAGAGCTGCTGTTTACGAAAGAAGAATTATCCAAAATATGGGCCCTGCGCAAGTCTATCCACGACAGCAACGAATTCACCGAAGCATTTATCAAGAAAATCGCCGAGGCGAAGACCAATCAGGAGTTCCTCGATTCTCTAGATCTTGAATCTACCAGAAATTCGTCAACGAAACCTGCTCATAAGAGATAAAGCACACGTTTGAAAAACAGGGGAAGATTACGGCTTACTTGTTTTTCCTGGCCGTTTTTTTCCCTGTTTTTATTATATTTTTCCTTCTCCTCTCATATGGATGATAGAAAAAGGAGAAGGCGATATGAACGAGCTTCAAGCTATCATTCTGGGAATCATACAAGGACTGACCGAATTTCTTCCTATCAGTAGCACGGGGCACCTCTATCTGGCCCGCCATCTTTTCGGGTTGGACGAGGCTGGCTTGTTTTTGGATACGATGCTGCATATCGGTACCCTGTTTGCGGTGCTGGCCGTATATGGCGATGACGTGCTGAAAATATTGCAAAAGCCATTTAGCCGGTTGACAGGATTGCTTGTGATAGGAACCGTGCCTGCAGTTGTGGTTGGGTTATTGCTTGAGGATTTCTTCGAAGAAATTTCTCGGACAGGCGTAACGGTAGGGTATGAATTTCTGTTGACGGGTGCCGTGCTCTGGATGGCCGATCGTTGGAAAAATAGAGGGGGTAAATCCCTGAAAGGAATGTCCTACGGTGATGCGTTGTTTATCGGCTGCTTTCAGGCGGCCGCCATCATGCCTGCGCTTTCCCGTTCAGGTCTGACAATCGCTGCTTCGCTGTTTCGGCGTATCAATCGGGAAGAAGCAGCCCGCTTTTCCTTTTTGCTATCGCTTCCGGCTATTGGTGGAGGCGTCGTTCTTCAAGGAGCCAAACTATTTACCGGAGAGAATAGAGAGACGATCGGTTTATTTCCTCTTCTACTTGGTTCGTTTTTTTCTGCCGTTTTCGGCTATTTTGCTGTTCGCTGGATGATAGGCATTCTAAAGAAAAAATCTTTAAAGGGGTTTGCCGTCTATGTCTGGATATTGGGAGTATTTATCCTCGCTGTACAGGCTTTAGGCATCTTTTAGCAGGAAGAACCCCGGAATTGTTCCGGGGTTCTTCTTGTTTTTATTTTAAGGGGATATGAATGTCAAGCGGAATCTCGTCTTCATAACGGCGCACATTGAGCGTATATGTGTCTTGCTTGGCCGCGAATATATTCAATTCGAATTGACCAGGAATTTTCTTATGCGTACTACGGTCATATTTCGGAATGATAAGACCATTATCACCGATTTCGAGTCCTTGCTTTATTTCTTCTTCCCATTCCCAATTTCCCTCCATCTGTTGCCGAACTTCAGGCGACAGCTCGAATCTGATTCCTTCAAATGGGTTGCTTAGGGAATCAGCCTGTTTTTTTACGTCGAAAAACCAGTGTCCATACTCTCGCTTCGCGCTAGTGAGTGTATATGTCTTTCCATGAGTTGTAATAGTCTGTGGAAATTTTGTGGTAGACACTTTCACAGTTTCCGAAGCCTTCGTATCAGTAAGCCAGACTTTCTTCAGATGCAAGGTCAACTGTTTTGGTTGCTTATCGAAGTAAACAGAAGGTACAAAATCAAGGGAAATGATACCTGAAGAATCATACAACTCCTTATGAGAATCGTTCTCAAATTCATATTTCTTGCCGTGTTCATCAGTTAAATACGGTTCATCGTCTGCCCAGCGTGCAAAATTGATTTGGTAGCCAGACGTCAGCTTCATTTCGATGTTTACTCTTATTCTAGTGGGATAAACCGAAAAGCTTTTGATAGTTGCGTGTTCGATAGCAGGATCTTTCTGCTGGAGTCTTAAATCGGTATTCAAGGTCGTTTCCTTTTCTGCTTTTAGCCTAGCTTGATCAAAAGGAACCGTCATGATAAACGATTCATTCATACCGCGCTGTCCGATTCGAAAGGTAAGCTTAGTTGGTCTTTTGGCCAGGAATGCTTCTAACTGTTTCTGTGTAAGTTCGAACTTATAGTGTATAAATCTAAGTTCTTCTATATCCGAAATCTTTTTCGTGTCTCCTCCTCCGCTCCCTGGCGTGTCAGGAAAGTCAGATGGCGAGATATCAAAATTTTCTGTAGTACCTTGGGGGCCTTGTATGGCAAACATAAACCGAAGCTCATTGCCTTCAAGAAATACGTTATCAATCGTAAAGGTATGGCCTTCTTTGTTTATACTAACCGGATGTACGGGAGTATAGCCGTGGTCTTTTGCATTTTGAATACCGATATTTTCAGCTACTTGTTGCAGCCATTCTACAGGAGTTGTTAGGCCGGGAATGCTTTTGGTATAAGCTGCGAAAGAAGGGGAATACAGCACCGAGCCGATAAAAATGACCAGGCCTGCTGCACATCCACCTGCTATTCTCCGTAAAATCATTCGTTTTTGGGTTATGGTCGATCTTCTTTCAACATTGGGTTGGGAGCTCCCAGACTTGTGAATTTGCTGCTGGTCATATAAATCGGGAACCTGATCGGCAAAATCAAGCAAAGACTGAGGTACAGCAATGCTTTTAAACGTTTGTTCTATGTTCGCTGCAATTTGTTTGTCCTGGCGATTCATTGGCATTCCCCCACTTTCTGTTTTGCTGTCTCAAATGGGACAAGCTTGCTTAATGTAATTCGCGCCTGATGTAACCTTGACTTCACTGTGCCTTCTTTAATATTTAGGAGGCTGGCGATTTCCCCGATTTTCATTTCCTGGTAGTAATACATGACAATGACGGCCCGTTGATTGATATTTAACTGCATAATTGCTGTCATTAATTCGTTTCGCTGTTCTTTTTGGAGCACATCCGTTATGGGAGAGGCTGTATTATCTCGTACTTCTAGAAGTTCATTTTCTTCAGTTGTATGCTGTTGCCGAAGCTTTTGACGGGCAATGTCCAGCGCCCGGCGAGCTACAATATGGGTAAGCCACCCTCCGAACCTACGAATGTCCCGTCCTTCCATGATCGCCTTGTATGCTTCAAATAAAGCGTTTTGTACCGCGTCCTCTGCAAAATGCTGTGCCCCTAGGATAGCGAAAGCCGTACTGTATGCCCGCTGAAGATGGGGGCGTACGAGTAGGCCGAAAGCGTTCTTATCCCCGCTTTGGCATCGTTCGATGAGTTGTTGCTCGGTATCCATTGTTAACCGCCTTTCGTTTTCGTCGCTCTATTATATAGTCGAACGAAGCAGGAGGATGGTTCGGCCGCATTCAAAAAAGCGGAACGAAGATATTTTTCGTCCCGTTGCTGTTAACCGATAATAATTTTGCCTTCGGAGGAGCGGAAATGTTTTTTCTTGCGATCCCAGCTTAGTGCAAATGCTACGATGAGCGGTCCGACACGCCCCGCAAACATGACGAGTGAAAGTAGAATTTTACCGAATGTGGTTAGGTGCGACGTGAGGCCCATCGACATACCGATCGTGCCGAATGCCGAAGTCGTTTCAAATAGAATGGTTAGAAAATCGTCATTCTCCGTAATGCAGAGAATCATGGTCACCCCGAGCACCAGGAATACTGCGGCTATCGTAATCGTCAGCGCTTTATAGACTAATATTGACCACCGGATCGCTCACATAGCTGTCATGCTTTTGAATCCGCTCATAATGTCAAATCCGGCGTTATTAAAGCTGGAGATAGAATGAAAACTACCCATACACATAGCGTGTTGCCAACTGGTATCGAATGACAGCACAGGCTTCTTTCTACGTGATTGTGGTATTTCCATGCTTGTTTACCTCCATAAAGTAAAACTTTCATCAGTGGGATAATTGCTCGCTGGACCGGGATAAATGAAAATTGGACGTACCTTTCCGTAAAAAATTCTTGGGTTGATGATAATATTATAGGCGAATCTAGAAACAGTACAATCTTTGACTTTTATCTTGCTCGTGAATTATAATAATTCGGATATAATGATAGATATACGCCTGCGAACGAAGAAAATAAGGAGCTTTGATATATGTATCTTGTTTATGCAGACCAACAGGGCCAGGTATATGACCATCCGGAACTGTTCGGACTGGGCCGGAGTGGGGAGTCGTTAATAGAAATCCTGGCAGAGGAACTAATTCCTCTGCCGGAAGGCGCTACACTGGTTAGTCTTCCGAATTGCCACCCCGTCGGAATGGACCCCGATACAGGCGAGATGACGCGTTTGAGTGAATTCCAGGCAGTCGGTGCTTTGATGCCCCAGGGATTTACTCGTCTTATGTTGCCCGGATATGTGAAATCACACAAAGAAGAAAAACTTCCGCTTTTTGGGTATACAGCTGTTGTTTGGTATAATGGTGGTTTTTACGTGGCTGCGGAGCAGTCGGATGATACGCATAAATGGAATCCGCTTAATTTCCCGGAAGACGAGAAAGAACACCTCGTGAGGAAGGTATTGGAACAATACCCGGAAAACCGGGTGTTTAACCATTTAAGCAATTGTACGCTCGGCTATGGTTGCCTGACAGCATCTAATACGTTCTTTAACCGATGGGAAGCAGGACTTCCGGTTTCTTACTCCTGTAATGCTGGATGTTACGGATGTATTTCCGAGCAGCCGGATGACAGCGGGTTTCCTGCACCGCAGACGCGGATGAACTTCAAGCCAACGGTAGAGGAACTTATGGAAGTAATGCTCCACCATTTAAAGACACCGGAGTCGATTATTAGTTTTGGTCAAGGCTGTGAAGGTGAACCGTCCACTCAGGCAGCGATTATTACGCAGGCCATGCGACGTGTTCGAGAACAGACGAAGACAGGTTTCATTAATATCAATACAAACGCAGGTTTGACAGATCATATTAAAGCGATTGTAGATGCGGGCCTCGATTTGATGCGTATCAGTACGATTAGTGCAATTGATGAACATTACAATGCCTATTATCGACCACGTGCTTATACGCTGGAAAATGTAGCGAAATCCGCTGCCTATGCCAGCAGCAAGGGTGTATATACATCCATTAATTACCTCGTCTTCCCTGGCGTGTTCGACCGTGAAGAAGAGATGGAGGCCATGATAGAGTTTATTCGTCAAAACGGTATTCGACTGATTCAGATGCGTAATCTAAATATCGATCCAGAGAGCTATCTGGCGATGATTCCACCGGCAAAGGGCGAAGTATTCGGCATGAAACAGGCGCTTGAGATTTATCGCCAGGAGTTGCCTGATGTCATTATCGGCTCTTATACACATGTGCCACCGGTCGAGTTTCAGGAGCTGCGCAGGCAGACGCTGTCCATATAAAACTTCCATCAGCGGGGTCTTACGGCCCATTGGACCGGGATAAATTTTTCCTGAACGGTATTTGCAAAGAGGAGATGTGCATGCTATAATCCTCTTATGTGTGTTTGAGTGTAACTCTGTTTCGTAAAGATTCAGGGCAGAAAGAGGTGAATGAAATGAGACCGGATATCCATCCTGACTACAAATTGACTAAAGTTACTTGCGCTTGCGGTAACGAATTCGAAACCGGCTCAGTGAAAGAAAACCTGCGCGTGGAGATTTGCTCCGAATGCCATCCTTTCTTCACTGGTAAACAAAAATTTGTTGACGCTGGCGGACGTGTAGATCGTTTCAAAAAGAAATACAACATGAAGTAATTGGATGCAATCAGAACAGACAGGCAGTTTGCCTGTCTGTTTTTTAATGGATATACATATTGATGATACATCTATTTTCCCTTTCCTACACACTCCTTTCGAGATAAGATGGATAGGTTGGAAGGAGAGTAATGATGGCACAGTTATATTATCGTTACGGAACGATGAACAGCGGCAAATCGGTGGAAATCCTTAAAGTGGCCCATAATTATGAAGAACAGGGAAAGAGGGTTATGATTTTCACGTCGATGCTCGATGATCGGTACGGAAAAGGATACGTAGCTTCTCGTATCGGGCTGAGGCGTGAAGCGATTGTAGTGGATGAAAGTACGAATATTAGAAAAGTTGTTGAGATGAACCAAGAAGGGTTGCCAAATTGCGTGCTGGTCGATGAAGGTCAATTTTTGCGTCGGCACCATATTATACAGCTTACAGAGATTGTTGATGAGCTAGGCGTTCCCGTTATTGTATACGGATTGAAAAACGATTTTTCCAATCGGTTATTCGAAGGCAGTGAAGCGCTGTTGCTGTATGCTGATAAGCTGGAAGAAATTAAAACGATTTGCTGGTTTTGCGATAGGAAAGCAACGATGGTATTGCGTATAAAAGACGGCAAGCCTGTATATGAAGGTGAACAGATCCAAATTGGCGGCAATGATAGCTACATACCGGTATGTCGCAAATGCTACAAGCATCCCAGAAGCGAAAACGGAAACATTTCGCTTCTGTAGCATAGACGAATAAGTCCACCTCCTCTTAGCAAACACTACATCTGAGGAGGTGGGCTTTATTATGAATAAAAAAATGGTGCATGCCGCTTTGCTGAGCATTGCGTTGCTGCTTATGGCGGGTTGTAACCCGAATAACCAGGGAGAGGCGCCCCAGCAACGAGGCGCACAAGTTAACCAATATAACCGGACCACACCGGGGCAGAAGACCCGTGTACTGGTCGGAAGTGATCTGAATCCGAACCTGGTGACCGGACGTAATGACGTGCGGGATATACAGGCTGAAGCCGACAGCATGGCCAATGTCGCAGTGCAGGTGCCAAAAGTCAAACGCGCAAGTGTAGTGATTAATGGGGCGCAAGCGTATGTTGGCCTTACGCTCGCCGATACGGTGCGCAGCCGCCAGGAAGCCGCTACCATCAGGGAGAAAGTGCGCCAGCATGTCCAGGGAAAAATGCCGCGTTATGATGTGCGGGTCAGTTCTGACACCGGCATCTTCAGCAGAATTCAAGATATCGGTGATGGCATTCGCAGCGGTACGCCAATCAATAACTATCGCATTCATATGAACGACTTAAACAGTCGGATGAATCGCTAAAAATGGACTGCAAGAAAGATATTGCATGATGCCATGAAGGTTACAATTGTCCCCTTAGGTTGACAGCGTGAAAAATCCCATTATTATGGTGGAACTTTCACTGTTAATTAAAGGGGATTTTTCATAGTAGCAAGTGATGCTACCTCATATGATCAAGAAAAATGGATACCAAGGAAATTCCAATAATATAAGAATGGAGTATAAGTTAGTCCGAGTATGATTCGTGTGAAATAACCTATTTTTTTCACCAAACAACGTCTCCATGGACCTTTTTTATCCCCTCTTTTTAGTAACAAAAAAACTAATTCCAGATACGATAGTTAATACACTGCATGCTATTATGTCGATTTCCATAAAAGCGAGCTGAGTTTGTTTCGCGATGTCTATGCCATGATTCAGCCATTCTCTCCCTTCTTGTATTGCTCCCAGATGAATATAATAAATTCCCTTCAACTGATGAAAAAGAGCTAATTCTCTCAAGTAAGGGGTTTTATTAAGCATGATTTCAATGTTATTCAACTTTTCCTCGATCTTTCCCCATTTCTTTGCTGCCATGAAGGTTAGCGTTTCGATAATATTGATTAGGATGAGTGCATCTTCTTTTTTATGTTTCTCAATTAAGCGGTAACTGACTCCTCGTACTGTTTCAATTTGAATCATACTGCTCTACTTTTCGAACTTCTTTCGAAGGCGATAAATATAATCATCCACTGTTCGATCGCTCGGAGATTCCATCTTCCAAACATAATCGAGTAATTGTTCTAGGGAAAAGGTTTATCCTTGGTGTAGATAAAGGAAATGTAGTAGTATGAATTCTTTAGGATATAGAGAAAGAATCTTTGAGCGATATTTGACTGTATATTGACTAGAATTGAAGTACATACTCATCGTGCGCCACCTTTACAAAAAATCTTTTCCTAAGTATTTTTAAAACGGGGTATACAGCTTTGACTTATATTAAGCTATCCTCTATAATTATACTGTTATGCTATGGAATTTTAAAATGAGGTGAAGAACCGTGCTACAGCGATTGGAGTCGGTTGTTGAGCGGTATGATCGATTGACGCAGCTGCTATGCGACCCACAGGTTATGAATGACCCGGTCAAGCTGCGTGAATATTCCAAAGAACAATCCGATATAGAAGAGACGGTACAAGCGTATCGCGAATATAAAGAAACAACTGAGCAACTGCAGGATGCTAAAGAGATGCTCGAA
The DNA here is from genome assembly GCF_001274715.1 of Aneurinibacillus migulanus. GTDB lineage: Bacteria > Bacillota > Bacilli > Aneurinibacillales > Aneurinibacillaceae > Aneurinibacillus > Aneurinibacillus migulanus. The sequence continues at coordinate 130,116 of NZ_LGUG01000004.1, forward strand.
GAAAAGCTCGATGATGAAATGCGTGAAATGGTCAAAATGGAGCTTGGTGAACTGGAAGAAAAGAAAGCAGAGCTGGAGGAGCGTATTCGCGTTCTTCTGCTGCCGAAGGACCCGAACGACGATAAGAACGTTATTATCGAGATTCGGGGTGCAGCTGGTGGAGACGAAGCGGCTTTGTTTGCTTCCGATCTGTTCGAGATGTATACCCGATATGCGGCAAAGCATAAGTTTAAAGTTGAAGTATTAGAAGCAGCTCCGACGGATATCGGGGGCTACAAGGAGATTATTTTCTCCATTAACGGAAAAGGCGCTTACAGTCGTCTTAAATTCGAGAGCGGCGCGCATCGGGTGCAACGCGTTCCTAGTACGGAATCCGGCGGTCGTATCCATACATCTACGGCTACAGTGGCCGTTCTTCCAGAAGCGGAAGAAGTGGAAGTCGAGGTTAATGAGAACGATATCCGCGTGGATTTATTCTGTTCTAGTGGCGCAGGCGGGCAGAGTGTTAACACGACTAAATCCGCCGTACGCTTGACCCACGTACCGACCGGTATTGTGGTAACTTGTCAGGATGAGAAGTCCCAGCATAAGAATAAAGACAAAGCGATGCGCGTACTACGTGCCCGCCTCTATGATAAATATCAGCAGGAAGCGCATGCAGAATACGCCGATGCCCGTCGTTCGGCGGTAGGTACGGGTGATCGAAGCGAACGTATCCGCACATATAATTTCCCGCAGAGCCGTGTCACGGATCATCGAATTGGACTGACATTGCACAAGCTTGATCAAGTGCTGAACGGGGAAATGGACGAAATCGTCAACGCGCTTGTGTTGCATGAGCAGGCGGAACTGATGCGCAATGCTGAAGGTGCGTAAGCGATGAGCGCAACCACCGTACGGGAAGCCTTGCAGAAGGCTTCCCATTTTTTACGTGAGAACAATATCGACGATGCCGCATTCCTTGCAGAGTATGCGATCCGCTATGCCCTTGGATGGGACCGTACCCGTTTTATTTCCGGTATGTCTCAGTCGTTGACGGAAGAGGAATGGGACAGAATCGAGGCGATTATCCGAAGGCGCGCTGCAGGAGAGCCGATGCAATATATTGTAGGCAGCCAGGAGTTTTATGGATTGGAATTTGAGGTGAATCCATCAGTACTGATTCCGCGTCCAGAAACGGAGTTGCTTGTCGAAGAGGTAGTGAAACGATCGAGGGAGCTATGGTCGGAAGACGCCGAGCTTTCGGTGGTAGACATCGGGACAGGTAGCGGCGCCATCGCAGTGACGCTGGCAGTTATCGGCGGTACAAGCTGGAAGGTGATGGCTACGGATATCGCCGAGGAGTCATTGACCACAGCCCGTCTGAATGCGGAACGACACTGTGTAGAGCATAAGCTTTCGTTCGTCCAGGGGAATTTGTTGGACCCGTTGCTTCAGCAGGAGCATACGGTTGACATTCTCGTTTCTAATCCTCCGTATATTCCGTCATTTGATGTTACACAGTTGGATATACAGGTAAAAGATCATGAACCGCTTCGCGCGTTGGATGGTGGAGAGGATGGTCTGGATTTTTATCGGCAGATGATACAGGGCCTGCCTTGTATATTGAAGGCGAGAGCTTTGCTTGGCTGGGAGGTTGGCATCCATCAGGCCGAAATTGTTCGCGGATGGCTAGAGGACACGGGCTTGTTCTCCGAGGTGTACATTGTGCGGGATTTGGCCGACATTGGCCGTCATGTCATCTCCGTCCGAGTATAAAGCATCAACAGGTGTGTAAAGAATCAATTCTAGCAATCTCTTATTCTTTAAAAATAGCAGGTTTATTCCCTTCCCTCTCTGTCCATACTGGTGAACAGGGAGCGGAAAGGGGAAGTGGAACATGAAAAAATATTATCTGCTATTTTTTACATTATTTCTTTTACTAATGAGTTGGGAAAGCCAGAAAGAAGCGTTGGCAGTGTTTACTTCTAGCCTGGTACCTGAGCAATCGATTCGCCTGCGTATACTCGCTAACAGTGATAGCCCGGAGGATCAACAGCTAAAGCGTCAGGTACGGGATCGTGTAATCGAGTCGGTGCAGGGATGGGCCGGTGAAGCGGAATCTCTCAATACTGCCCGAGCTGTTATCAGCAACCATTTGCCGGAGCTGCAACAACTCGTACAGGAAACGATTAAAGAAAAAGGCTACACGTACGCTTCCCGTGTGGAGCTTGCGCAGACTGATTTTCCAACGAAAATGTACGGGACACAGGTGTTCCCGGCCGGACAGTACGAAGCAGTCCGTATTACCATCGGGAATGCAGAGGGAAAGAATTGGTGGTGCGTATTGTTTCCGCCGCTCTGCTTTGTAGATATTGCTAGCGGAGATACAGCAACGCATGACGAACAGGAGAACACAAACCAGAAATCGAAAGACAATAATGAGATTCAAGTTCGGTTCTTTTTGGTGGAGTTGTTCCATAAATTATTCACGTAGACACGGAGCTCTGTCAGAATGGCAGGGTTTCTTCTTTTTTTCTTATATAAATTACACTTGATATTTTGACAGGGTAGCGTGGTTGGAAGGAGGCAATTCAGAAAAAGAAGAGGTTGGATGCGCCCTGCGCTCCAGCAGAAGAAAGGCAAACGTGTCTTTTTCCGACCGCTCCCGCCCACCACAAGAATTTGTCGATGTATCAAATCAGATGTATATAGTTGAACGTATCGGACCTTTAGGGGCAGTTTATCTCTCACCTAACTTCCTTGGTTTTTCCAAGTCTTGAGGTGGGGATATTACTGTCCGTAAAGGTGGGATAAAGTGGGTAGTATAGTTTAAAGAAAGCATTCATGCGGGGAGTTGGAACTATGGAAAATAATAGAATTGACCGAGAAGTCGGAGAAGGAAATGGCGATAGGATAGGAACGCCAGGTATGTCGGGGACAGTAAACATAGAAGAAGCGATAGAGATGAAAGCGGAAGAAGCTGGAGAAGGCGGACCAGAAACAGGAGAGCGAAAATGGCATAGCGGCATGGATAACAGTAAACCGGTATGGCGTGTCCTCTTCGTTTTTCTTATTCCATTAATGCTAAGCAATGCACTGCAATCCATCAGCGGTACGGTTAGCAGCATCATGCTGGGACGTTTTATCGGAGTGAATGCGCTGGCAGCGGTATCTGCATTCTTCCCGGTCTTTTTCTTTCTAATTTCATTCGTTATCGGACTTGGTAGCGCTAGTTCCGTATTAATCGGGCAGGCATATGGCGCCCAGAACTATGAGCGGGTTAGGGCTGTAATGGGTACGACGCTGACCTCGACATTTATTTTGGGAAGTCTACTGGCGATTACCGGTGGAATATTTGCAGAAGATATGTTGCGGCTTATTGGTACACCGGCTAATATTTTGCATGATTCTGCTGCGTATGCGCGTATTTTCTTTTATGTTCTACCAATTTTTTTCCTGTATATTTCATATACGACATTTATTCGCGGTACGGGAGATTCCAAGACGCCTTTTTATTTCCTTATCATCAGTACAGCGCTAACGGTGGCGTTGACACCGATTCTCGTACTTGGACTGTTCGGCTTTCCGGAGCTCCGCATTAACGGGGCAGCCTGGTCGAATGTCATCGGTTCGTTGCTTACTTTTCTCATCTTTCTCATATATTTGCATCAGGTGGATCATCCACTACGTTTTGATAGAAAAGCGCTGCATCATTTGAAAATCGATGGTGAGATTTTTAAGCTACTAATCAAGATCGGGATTCCGACAAGCGTGCAAATGGTGTTGATCTCATTGGCGACTATCGCGGTTATTTCGTTTGTTAATCATTACGGTTCGTTGGCGACCGCAGCTTATGGCGCAGTAAATCAGGTGGCTAGCTACGTTATGATGCCGGCGATGAGTCTTGGAATGGCTGTATCGATTTTTGGTGCGCAAGCGATTGGTGCCGGTCTTTTCGAACGGCTACAAAAGGTGCTTCGGGCAGGAATTGTGCTTAATTATATCATTGGCGGTGTGCTTATCACGCTGGCATACTTGTTTTCCCAAACGATTCTTTCACTGTTTATCGCGGAGACACAAACGCTGGAGTTGGCTCATGAATTGCTTCGTATTACGCTTTGGAGCTATCTTATCTTCGGTCATGCAAGCGTGATGTCGGGGATTATGCGTTCAAGTGGTACTGTATTCTGGCCAACAGCGTTGTCCATCATTTCCATCTGGGGAGTGGAAGTGCCTGTCGCCTATATACTGTCTAACCGGATCGGCATTGAAGGGATTTGGTATGCTTATCCGATCGCCTTTGCCGTCAATCTTCTGCTGCAGTTTGGATATTATCAATTTTTCTGGAAAAAGAAGCGTCATACACAGTTAATTCAATAAGTTATCCACAGATTATGCACAACATGTGGATATGTGGTTGATTGCAAATGGAAGAGCGAGTGGCTATAACTAGAAAAAGTATAATTTAGTAGAACTGAGGGTTATTCGATGAATCAACAAACGAAGTATTGGAATGTGGATAATATTGTGGATGGATTAGAAGATTATCCACAGATTCAAGAAGCTGCAGAATTGCTACGACGTAATGAGTTAATCGCATTTCCGACGGAGACAGTATATGGCCTCGGGGGCAATGGTATGGAAGACGAAACCGTGGAGAAAATCTATACAGCCAAAGGGAGACCGAGCGATAATCCGCTCATTCTGCATATTGCCGACCGAATGCAGTTGGATGAGTTGGTAAGCGAGGTTCCGCCTCTAGGAGAAGCGCTGATGGAGGCATTCTGGCCGGGACCGCTGACGCTTGTATTTCCGAAGAAGTCAGGCGTTGCCATGCGCGCATCCGCTGGGCTTGACACGGTAGCTATCCGCATGCCTGATCATCCACTGGCATTAGCGTTAATTCAGGCTGCACGGCTTCCAATTGCAGCACCGAGCGCTAATTTATCCGGACGTCCCAGCCCGACGACTGCGCAGCATGTCCTTGAAGATTTGGATGGAAGAATTGCAGGTGTACTGGATGGTGGTCCGACCGGTATCGGAGTAGAATCCACAGTTGTGGATATTACCGGAGATGTACCAATGATCTTGCGACCAGGCGGCATTACAGCCGAACAAATCGCAGAGATTACCGGGGAAGTGGCTATTGATCCTGGCATCTTAAGTGAGGAAGCAGCACCAAAGTCACCTGGCATGAAGTATCGTCACTATGCGCCGCAGGGACAGATGTGGCTCGTTCGCGGCGACACGATAGAAGAAATGACGAAGAGTATACGTAATGCTGCACGCAGGGCAGTCGAGGAGGGAAAGAAAGTCGGCATTCTCGCAACGAAAGAGACTTTTCGAGAGTATGATGGGGAGTATACGGTCATCACTTGTGGAGAACGCAGGGATTTAATCAGCGTAGCGCGTCGTCTTTACTATGTGCTACGTCAGTTTGATCAGGAGAGCGTTGACGTTATTTTCGCAGAGACGTTTCCGGAAGGCGGCGTTGGCACGGCTATTATGAACCGGTTGACCAAAGCCGCTGGTGGGCACTACCTCTAGTTCGCATATCCTGTCCGATTCTGCATATCTTGTCTATATATCAAAAGTGATTTACGCATAGACAGGAGGAATGGATGTGGGCTTAGGGTGGGAAGCGCTGCAGTGGGGCGAGCTTATTACGTTGCTGATGATTGGCGTGGCACTCGGCATGGATGCCTTTTCCCTTGGTATCGGCATGGGGATGGGAGGCATCCGGCTGTTGACCATTTTAAAAGTTAGTATAACTATTGGTATCTTTCATATTGTTATGCCGCTAATTGGCATTGGCCTCGGATTGTTTCTTACCTCGTATGTCGGTAACGTTGCCGCTTACATCGGAGGACTTATTCTCGTTATGTTGGGGATCCAGATGCTGTGGAGTGCTTTTTTTGGCGGCGAGGCAAAAAGTCCCCTGTTGAAAACATCATTCTGGGGGCTTTTATTGTTTAGTTTCAGCGTAAGCCTTGACGCGCTTTCAGTCGGCTTTTCGTTCGGGCTTTTTAAGGTAAATGTTTTGCTGGCTGTATTGATTTTCGGTATGCTGGGTGCGGTGCTAGCGGCGACAGGGCTTTTGGTTGGTCGGAGGGTCGGAAGCTGGCTCGGAGGGTACAGCGAAGTTTTTGGAGCGCTGATTCTACTCGGTTTCGGGCTTAAGTTTCTCTTGTAGGTGCTGCGCTTATGCTAATGAATGAACTTCTGCTAATTAGTATGGGGACGGGTCTAACCACGGTGATAGGAGCGTTATTGACGCTCGTTATGGGAATGCCAGGACGCAGGTTAATGGCTTTTTATTTAGGAATGTCTGCGGGAATTATGGCCTTGGTCATTTTGGCCGATTTGCTGCCTGCGGCGTTGCAGGAGGGAAAGTGGTATGGCGTTTTGTTAGGTATTTCTGTTGGGGTGTTGCTTCTAAGGCTACTTCATCACAATAGAGGGGCGCATGAAAGCGACAGTAAAGAAGGATATAAGCGTACGTCACGGGACTGGAGGGGAGCAGGCTGGTTGATGGCCGCTGCTCTTGCACTTCATCATGTACCGGAAGGCATCGCAATAGGAGCTGGCTTTCAGGCTCATCATAGTGCAGGTGTAATGATTGCGTTATCCATGTCACTGCATAATATTCCTGAGGGGATCGGCTTGGCTGCCCCTTTTCTGCTAGGAAAGATGCGTCGACGTTCGATTTTATTGCTGGCTTTTTTAATAAGTCTTTCGATTCCGGCTGGTGCCTGGTTGGGCGGACTGTATTTTATGTCCAGTCCAGAAGCGATTACTTTTGGTATGTCGTTCGCGATAGGCGCCATGGCATATCTTGTCTGGAAAGAACTCGGCCCTACCGGACTTGCGATGCATCGCCTTAGTGCACAATTCGGGATGTTGCTTAGCCTGATAGCGATGGCTTTGCTTCATTTGGTCTTATGACTAATAAAGGAAAAAGAAGGGTAAAATACAAAGAGGTTTATCCTGCAACCCTTGCAATTTCGTCTTATTCCAACGACAATGAAGGAGAATAGCAGGAAAGGGGAGAACTTGGATGCGTATTTTGTTTATTTGTACCGGTAACACATGTCGCAGTCCGATGGCGGAAAAAATGTTTAAAAAGTTTGCGGCAGAACGTGGGATAGAGGTAGAGGCGAAATCTGCCGGATTGTTTGCTTCCGAGGGTTCTGCTGCTTCTGCGCACGCCGCTTCGATTCTTAAACGCAAAGGCATCATGGAAAAACATGCTTCGCAAGCGGTAACGGCCGAGTTACTAGAATGGGCAGACCTTATTATGGCGATGACCCAATCGCACAAAAATACGCTGGTACAGCAATTTCCTGAATTTCACGAGAAAGTATACACGCTGAAAGAATATACGGATACCTCCGAAGAAACCCGAGAGCGGCTTGCTAAGCTGGATCAGCTCTATGAACAATTGGAAGAAAAACAGCAAAAGTTCATGGATGAACACCGTGAGGAGATTCGTAAGCTTGAAGAGGAATATCAAGAATTATATAACAGGCTTGAATTGGTCCGCGAAAAGCTGGATGACTGGAAAGAGCGTATTATGCAGGCTACAGTGGAAGAGCGAAACCAAATTGCGTTGCTTGAGCGGGTTACGCAGGACTATGATGTTGCCGATCCGTTTGGTGGAAGTCTGAATACGTATGAGGAATGTGCACAGGAGATTGAGAAAGCACTACTACGCTTACTTGATACATTGAAATAGAATGAAAAATTTTCATCGTAAATAAAAATAAATTTGTCAGTAAATATAGAGGTTTTCACCCGATATAAAAGATAAGGGCATTTATCTTTTGATTTGCGGGAGGGAACATCATGGAGGGCAAACCTGCTTACTCATTTGGTTTGGTGAAAAAGCTCGTGCTTGGTATCAGTGGCCTATCGGCTGTAACGTATGGCACAAGCGCTTTCTTCATTTTTGTTATTAGTGATTATGTAACTCACATAATTCCGGATTGGTTGTTTACTCTGTTGACGCTGGTGCTTGGCGTAATCTGGTCGGGCATATTCGGATGGATTATCGCACGTTGGCTTGTAAAGCCAATTGTGGAATTGGAGCAGGCTGCATCCCGGGCATCTGCGGGTGACTTGCGGGTAGAGATTCGGGAAATGGATTCCGGTGATGAAATTGCCGCATTATCCCGTTCATTTGCGCGGATGATTAACAACCTGCGTACAATGATTCAAGATATTAATTATTCATCAGAGCATACCGCGGCAAGCGTTACTGAATTAACAGTCGCTTCGGATGAAGCCGCAACTCAGATTGAGCAGATTAGCGTGACAATGGAGCAGATTGCGCATGGTGCGGAAAATCAGGCGCGCCATACGAGAACGATGGTAGAGTCGGTAGAAGCAGCAGACGAATTGTGCAGGGAGGCGACCGACTATGCGGAGAATTCCCGCCAATTGTCCAAGCAGATGATTGCGACGCTGACGGAAAGCGGGAAGGTTGTTCAGTCTTTGGTGGAAGGTATGCATAAACTAGCGCAGGAAAATGAGCATTCTATTGCTACGGTGCGTCGTCTGGAACAAAATGCAGAGCAAGTCGGTAACATTACACGGGTAGTAAGCGAACTAGCTGGACAGACCAACCTGCTGGCGCTAAATGCAAGCATTGAAGCAGCACGGGCAGGCGAGCACGGCAAAGGTTTTGCTGTAGTAGCTGATGAAGTGCGTCAACTGGCAGATGAAAGCGGGAAGGCAGCGTCAAATATTACGACGCTGATCGAGCAGATGCAACGTGAGGTAACGAGTGCGGTTAAACAAATTCAGGAACAGGTGATTATTGCTGATACGGAATCGAAACGCGGTGAGCAGACTACTCAGGCGCTGCGCAACATTTCGGGTTCGGTACATGAGGTGGTTGACGCTGTAGAAAGGATCGCTTCGTTGATTGAGCGACAAAGCGAGAGCATGAAGGTGATGATGCGCGATGCCCGGGATGTTGCCCAGGTAGCGCATGAAACGGCGCGTGGCGCGGAAGTCATTTCCCAGGCGGCGCAAGAACAGACTGCATTCATGGAAGAGGTAGCGGCAGCGGGACAGGTGCTGCGGACTCAATCCGAGCAATTAAAGGAATACGTTTCAAAATTCCAGTTGTAATAGAGAGGAGAATGCATCATGGCAGACATCTCTTTACATTATGTGGAACTTTCAAATGGGGAAACAATGGCATATCGGGAACGGATGGGTGGAACACGCCCGCTCGTGCTTGTACACGGTAATATGACATCTTCGCTACATTGGGATGTACTGATGGAGGCCTTGCCTTCCGAATATAAAATATATGCGGTCGATATGCGTGGATTCGGTGAATCAAGCTATCATACGCCAGTTGATTCGTTACACGATTTTGCCGTTGATTTGAACGAGTGGACAGAAAAGGTCGGATTATCTTCTTTCACGTTGATGGGATGGTCTACTGGCGGAGGCGTAGCAATGGATTTTGCAGCCGACCATTCACAGAAGGTGAACAAATTAATTTTACTGGCATCTGTCGGTACAAGAGGGTATCCAATTTTTAAAAAAGATGAACATGGACAGCCGATTATGACACAGCCGCTGCACACAAAAGAAGAAATCGCGCAGGATCTTGTACAAGTGCTTCCTATTCTACGGGCGTATGAGACAAAGGACAAAGATACACTTCGCCAGATATGGGAGATGCTGATTTATCATGATAATAAGCCAGATGAGGCACGTTATGAAAGATATCTTGATGATATGTTGACACAGCGCAATCTTGTTGATGTCGATTATGCGCTCGCTTTTTTCAATATTAGCCGTGAAATTACGGTAATGGGCCAAGGGAACGGGAAAGCTTCCGGCATTACGATGCCAGTTCTCGTTTTAAGTGGCAGAAAAGACCGTGTCGTACCAGAGCAGATGGCGCTCGATATTCAAAAAGATATTGGAGAGAATGCATGCATTCACTATCTGGATACCGGACACTCTGCATTAATTGATGACCTGCCAGGATTAATTCAAGTAATTACTGGGTTTATAGAAGATGAGGAAGAGGCGAGGACGTAAAATAGTCTTCGCTTTTTTTATGGTTAGGAAAGAAAAAATCGCGAGGCGCTGCCAAACGTTGCTTTTTTAGTGTAAAGCTGTGTGGTGCGAAGGTCGATATAAGTCGATTTCCCGGGAAACACTGCTGTAAATGTCGAACTTTATTCTTTTAAATCTTATTTTTAAACAAAAAAGGGTTTATTTCCGAACGTTCTATGTTATATAATCAAAAATGTACAGTTTTTCAGTTTCGTTGTCTTAAATCCTCTATGCATTTGCTGCCAATCGGTTATAATACAGATAAGGCAAATGGATAAATAGAAACGGAGGAATATGGACGTGAAAGTGGCGATTGCTGCCGATCATGGCGGCTATACATTAAAGGAAGAAATTAGAAAGTACCTGGAATCCGAAGGTATCGAATATGAGGATTTCGGCTGTAATTGTGAAGATTCGGTCGACTATCCTGACTATGCGTTACCCGTAGCTGAGAAGGTAGCGACAGGCGCATTTGATCGTGGAATTTTGATCTGCGGCACAGGCGTTGGTATGTCGATTGCTGCCAATAAAGTTAAAGGCATTCGTTGTGCGCTGGTGCACGATTGCTTTACAGCTAAGGCTACACGTGAGCATAATGATTCCAATGTGTTGGCTATGGGCGAACGTGTTGTTGGACCGGGCCTAGCTCTTGAAATCGCAAAGATTTGGCTGGGGACGGAGTTTTCTGCAGGACGTCATCTACGACGTGTAGAAAAAATTAAAGAAATTGAGGATAATCAATAAAGTGAAACTTTCATCCGTAGGGTTTCACACATCCCCACGGATGGTTAGTTGAACGAATCGGACCTTTACGGGCAGTTATCCCCCGCCTATGTTCTTTGTTTCCTCAGTGTCTTGAGGGGGGGATTTTACTGCTCGTTAAGAGTCGGATAAGGTAAATCCTCATCAAAGGCGGTGTGAAAACCCGTGAAGATTGAACAGTTACAGCACGATCTTACCTCTATTATAGAGGACTTGCTGGAAGCAAAGCCGCTCGGCGAGAATCATGTTCTCGTTTTTGGTACGAGCACTAGTGAGATTATTGGGCAGCAAATTGGATCGGCAGGAAGTGAAGAAGTGGCGATTGCCCTGTACGAAACGATTGAAGGAGTACGGCAGAAGCATGGCTTTTCTGTAGCGTTCCAGTGTTGTGAACATTTAAACCGGGCGCTTGTAATAGAAAGGGAAGTGGCGGAGCGTTTTGATTGGCCAGAAGTAACTGTGGTGCCTGTTCCGCGTGCGGGCGGTGCCATGGCATCGAATGCGTTCCGAAAAATGCATGATGCGGTCGTAGTAGAAGCTATCCGTGCTGATGCTGGCATTGATATTGGCGATACGTTTATCGGTATGCATCTGAAGCCCGTCGCTGTTCCGGTTAGACCGCGGGTCAAACAGTTGGGGGAAGCGCACGTAACGATGGCGGTAACACGCCCGAAGCTAGTCGGCGGTTTCCGCGCGGTATATGAACGTACTCTGCTGGAAGAAAGTTGTCACTAATACGTAGCACTTGAAAAACACGCAAGGCGTGTGCCAAACGTTGCTTGCACAGCAGAGCAGTCATTTGGCTTCTTTGTGGAAAAAGGACGAGTGAAGGCGCCCGCAAGTTTTTCTTATGTTTGCTCTCTGTTAATTAATCGCGAGAAGGAGAAGAGGAAATGCTTGAACACGTAAAAAAACATGATCAAGAAGTAGCAGAAGCCATCAAATTAGAGTTGGGCCGTCAGCGCACAAAAATCGAGTTAATCGCTTCTGAGAACTTTGTTAGCGAAGCTGTTATGGAAGCGATGGGTACGGTGTTAACCAACAAATATGCTGAAGGGTATCCTGGCAAACGCTATTATGGCGGATGTGAATATGTAGATATCGTAGAAAACCTGGCACGTGACCGTGCGAAACAACTGTTTGGCGCTGAACATGCCAACGTACAGCCGCACTCTGGAGCACAGGCAAATATGGCTGTATATTTCGCATTCTTGAAGCCAGGAGATACTGTGCTAGGCATGAATCTTTCTCACGGTGGACATTTAACTCACGGTAGTCCGGTTAACTTCTCCGGTAATCTGTACAATTTCGTGGAGTACGGTGTAGATAAAGAAACGCAAGTGCTTGACTATGAAGATATCCGTCAGAAAGCAGAAGAGCATAAACCGAAAATGATTGTGGCTGGAGCAAGCGCGTATCCGCGTCAGATCGATTTCGCCAAGCTACGCGAAATCGCCGACAGTGTTGGAGCTTACCTGATGGTAGACATGGCGCATATTGCGGGTCTTGTAGCAACAGGCCACCATCCGAATCCAGTTCCGCATGCTGATTTTGTTACGACGACAACACATAAAACGCTGCGCGGACCTCGTGGTGGCATGATTCTGTGTCGTGAAGAGTATGCGAAAGCGATCGATAAATCTATCTTCCCTGGTATTCAGGGTGGCCCGCTCATGCACATTATTGCGGCAAAAGCGGTAGCATTCGGTGAGGCGCTCAAACCGGAATTTAAAGAATACAGCGCGCGTGTCATTGCGAACGCGAAACAACTGGCTGAATCTTTGAAAGAAGAAGGGTTTACGCTTATCTCAGGTGGCACCGATAATCACCTTATTCTTATCGATGTACGCAACATGGATCTGACAGGTAAAGATGCGGAGCATTTGCTTGATGAAGTGGGCATTACATGCAATAAGAACACCATTCCGTACGATCCGGCAAGCCCGTTCGTGACGAGCGGTATTCGTATCGGTACGCCGGCGATTACAAGTCGCGGCTTTGATCAAGAAGCAATGAAAGAGGTTGCCGCTATTATGGCGCTTTGCTTGAAAAATCCGCAGGACGAAGCAAAGCAAGAAGAAGCACGTCAACGCGTTGCTGCTATTTGCGAGAAGTTTCCGATGTATCCAGAACTTCAAATTTAATCATCATGCATGATATAAAAGCCCCGAATGAACATATCGTTCATTTGGGGCTTTTTTCTGCTCAAGTGACAAAAAGCGGTTGTTTGGCTTCACTGTAGAAAAAAGACGAGCGACAATGCCCGTAAGTTTATTTCATTTTTTTGACGATAGTGCATCTCGCACTTCAGTCTGCTATAATATATCGCAGTGTAAAAAAGCTATGAATAGTGACGACATATTTTTACAAGCAGACAGGGGGCTCACCTGATGGGAAAAGTATATGTATTCGACCATCCATTAATCCAGCACAAATTATCGTATATTCGAGATAAAAGTACGGGCACGAAGGAATTTCGCGAGTTAGTGGATGAAGTTTCGATGCTGATGGCATATGAAATTACACGTGAGATGCCGCTTAAAGAAATTGAAATTGAAACACCAGTTATGACCTGTAAGACAAGCGTGATAGCCGGCAAAAAAGTTGGACTCGTGCCGATTCTTCGCGCTGGTCTTGGTATGGTAGATGGTATGGTGAAGCTGATTCCGGCCGCAAAGGTTGGTCATGTTGGTCTGTATCGTGATCCGGAGACACTGGAGCCGATAGAATATTATGTGAAGCTGCCGAGCGATATTAATGAGCGTGAGCTGATTGTAATTGATCCGATGCTCGCCACAGGAGGCTCTGCAGTTGCCGCTGTAACAGCTTTAAAAAACCGTGGTGCGAAGAATATGAAATTAATGTGTCTAATTGCGGCGCCAGAAGGCATCGAGAAATTCCATCAAGTTCACCCGGATATCGATATTTATGTAGCTGCGGTGGACGAAAAGCTCGACGAGCACGGTTACATTGTACCAGGGCTCGGGGATGCTGGTGACCGCTTGTACGGAACGAAGTAATTCAGAGATGGGGTGAAGTTTTGACCAGGAAAAAGATTATGACAGTGTTTGGGACACGCCCAGAAGCAATTAAAATGGCACCGCTTGTGCATGAACTGGGGCAATATGAAGAACTTGAACCATTTGTTTGCGTAACGGCGCAGCATCGGCAAATGCTGGATCAGGTGCTTGACATCTTCTCTGTTACGCCAGATGCTGATTTGAATGTAATGAAGGAGCGTCAGACGCTGACCCAGATTACAACCCGTGTACTGGAAGGGCTGGATGGCGTTATGAAAACCGAAAAGCCGGACATGGTGCTCGTGCACGGCGACACGACGACAACANATTCGCCGTAAAGAGATGAACCGCCAATTGACGGGCGTCATCTCTGACTTACACTTTGCGCCAACCGCTCAGGCGGCGGAGAACCTGAAACGGGAAGATAAAAGGGATGCTACCATTTACATTACAGGCAACACCGTTATTGATGCCTTGAAAACGACGGTACGTAATGACTATAAGCATCCAGTGCTTGAAGAATTCGCTGGGAAGAAATTAATTCTGGTGACTGCCCACCGCCGGGAGAACCTTGGTGAGCCAATGGCGCGCATGTTCCGTGCCATTCGCCGTTTGGTGGATAAGCATGAAGATATCGCGGTAGTGTATCCGGTTCATCTGAATCCGGCAGTACAGGAAGCCGCTGCTACATATTTAGGTGAGCACAGTCGGATTCAACTGATTCCTCCGCTTGGTGCGGTGGACTTCCATAACTTTATGTCCCGCGCTCACTTGATTTTGACCGATTCGGGCGGTGTACAGGAAGAAGCACCGGCGTTTGGTGTACCAGTGCTTGTGCTCCGTGATACAACTGAGCGTCCGGAAGGTATTGAGGCCGGTACATTAAAATTAGCTGGAACAGATGAAGAGAAAATTTTTGCTCTGGCAGATGAACTTCTGATGAGCCAGGATGCGTACGATAATATGGCAAAAGCGGCGAATCCATATGGAGATGGAGAAGCGTCCCGTCGCATTTGCGAAGCCATTCTGCATTATTTTGGACTTCGCAATGAGAAGCCTACGCCCTTTCTTCCGATAGGAACACAGCGATAATTCAATAGAAACAAAAGGCAGGAGCGCATTTTATGCGCTCTTTTTTATTGAAATTCCGCGTTTGACCTAGGTGGACTGTCCATACCGATTCCCTTTTACCGCTCATAGTATGCATTATGTGAAATCTCAAGGAGGGAATTGCTTATGCCAATCAATTTTGATGAATCGGCAAGCATCGGTGAATGCGACGGCGTGATTGTTACGCCTGGCAACCTGACACCAGCCGGGGCTCGTATTGTGAAAGTCCCTGTGCTCTTACAAGAAGTATCCGTTCAAATTCCGTTGAAAGCACGGATTAAATTTCCCGACCCCGTGCTTGAAATCAAGAAAATCAAAAAGCGTGTAAAAGTGACGCAATGTCGCTTAATCCAGCCTCGTACGACGCGTGGGCCGCGTGGCAAGCTGTTCCTGAGCGGCTTTGTCCGCAAAAATATTCAGTATGCTACACCGTTCTGTGCAGACAAAGAGGAAGTATCTTCTCGTATTCGTTCGTTGACAGTGGATATCCCGTTTGATTGTGTAGTGGAAATTGATGAATTCTTAACGCCTCCTGTCGGACCGTTCTTTAATGTACGTCGTGAATTCGACTTCCTCGTTAACCAGCCGCTGCCAGCCGGTTTTCCGGAAAAAGATGAGTTGATGTCCAATGACCTATCTCAATTCCACCAGCAGAGCACGGAATTCTTTAACGAAATGATCTTCTGTGAACTGGTACGAAGCGACATCACTGAGTGGGATGAAGCGACAAACCGCAGACCATTGAAGGATGGACCATTCGAAGAAGGTGTATTCACGGAACTTGTAGAAAAAATGGTACTTGACCTTGTTCTTAAAGTCCTGCAAAATCAACAGGTGCGTGTCAATGCTCGTTGAAATGACCAAGAAGAGTAGACAGCGCAACAGCGCTGTTTGCTCTTCTTTTTTTCTTGTACAATTGATTTGTGAACCATAAAGTGAACAAATTTTAGAAACTATTCCCTATCATAAGGCGTCTAAATTAATTGGGAAAAACCACGCAATTATTTAAGAGAGGAGAAGGGTGATGAGTAACTACATACGCAAGGTAATCGTTGCATTCATCGCGGTTGTGGCAGCGATCGCTTTGCAGATGCCGTATCAGGCGATGGCTGCAGGCTCTCTGCAGAAGGTGTCTGAATCTCCGTTGGGTGAAGGGACAACCCTCCTGAAATATCGGTATGTAATTGGAGGAAAAGCTTCTAATGTTTTTGTTACGCGGGTGGATTTGAACAACCCGCATGTGGAAGTAGGGCCGGTATATGGCACTGCCGGGAAATTAACGAAACGCCAGAACGTCAAAAAAATGGCGGATGAAAAAGGAGCCGTTGCGGCGATTAATGCCGATTTTTTCCGTATGGATCGTAGAGGGGCTCCGTTCGGCATTGTGCTCGACAAAGGTAAACTCGTATCTTCTATGGGAAAAATCAATAACTGGTACTCTTTCGGCCTGTTGAGTGATAAGACTGCAATTGTCTCTCATTTAGGCTTTAAAGGTACAGTACAGGCACCTGATGGGACAACTGCTGTTATTCAAGGGGTTAACAAGGAAGAATACAATCCGACGAACGATAAAAGTCATTTGAATAAAATTAATCTGTATACATCCGATTTTGGTGCGACCAGTCTGGGTGCGATTAAAGGATATGATGATGCGGTAGAGGTCCTGGTGGTGAACGATCAGGTGACAGACATGCGCATCGGTCATAAGACCGGCTATTCGATTCCACAGGGCGGATATGTGCTCTGGGGTCATGGTGTTGGTAAGGAGTACTTGCTGAGTCATTTTAAAGTAGGTTCTCCGGTAACAGTAACGCTTCAGACAACGACCGATTTTCCGATAGGTGAACGTGAACTGTCCAGCGCGGTAGGCGGACATTGGCTGCTGGTGAAGGACGGAAACGCACTTAGTAAGATTCCTTCAGACTCGATTGGAGGTAAGCAGCCTCGTACTGCATTCGGAGTCTCGCAGGACGGGAAAACGCTATATATGGTAGTAGTGGAAGGGCCGAATCAGAGTCGTGGCGTTGAGGTGGACGAGCTGGCTCAATTGATGAAACAGTTGGGTGCTTATAATGCCGCTAACCTGGATGGAGGAGGCTCCACGACAATGGTAGCTCGCTACCCAGGCGATACACAGACGACGGTACTGAATGTACCGAAACTTGGTTCGACTTTGCGTAATGTGCCGACAGGTCTCGCTGTATTCAATACGGCACCCCCGGGCGAGTTCGCGAACTTCTTCATTACAAATGGTAATAAGACGATGATGGGCAAGCCGATTACAATGACTGTTAAAGCATACGACAAACACTACAATCCGTATAAGCTGGACCCGGCGCAAGTCACCTGGACGGCTAATCCGGCGGACGGCACATTCAATAAGAATATTTTCACTCCGAAACGAAGCGGTACAATTACAGTTACTGGTGAATATCAAGGTGTGAAGAAGAGTATGAGCCTGAATGTATCCTCTCCGGAAGTTACGGACATTGTCATTTCACCATCACCATTGGCGCTTCGCAGCGGCGGGCAGACCGACTTCTCCGTTTCGTTGAAAACAAAGAGCGGCCAAGTTATTGCTGCATCTCCTGGTGAAGTGAAAGCATCGATTACTCCTGGACTTGGTACATTGCAAGGCTTTACCATTCAGGCGGGACAGACGAATAAATCGGGCGAGCTAGTCGTGTCTTACAATGACATCGTTCGCAAAGTTCCGGTTAGCGTGGGAACAAAGTGGTCGTTCTGGACCAACACGGATAATCTGACTACGCTTAGCTACAATGCGATTCCTGCTTCCATAAGCGCTAACGGCTCCTTCCGTCAGACGACAGGAGATGAACCGGTAAAAGCGTCTGGCAAAGCACTTCGTCTCGCATATAACTTTACAGGCTCCTCTAACGTAGATACACGTTTCGCTTATGGACGTTTCGGAACGTCTACGCTGGCAATGCCAGGTAAGCCGCTCGGTATGAAGCTGTGGGTATATGGTGACAACAGCGGTCACTGGCTGCGTGCTGAACTGGCTGATGCAAAAGGAAAAGTGCATTATGTAGATCTGGCCAAGGAAATCAACTGGACGAACTGGAAAGAAATTGAAGCAAGCTTCCCAGCGGACATCGCCTATCCGGTATCGCTAAAAAGTCTGTATGTGGTAGATCCAGAGGATTCGACACTGAATCCGCAGGGCGTACTTTACTTTGACGAGATGTCTCTGGAGTATGCGGGAAGCACGGCGCCGGTTACACCTCCACCGGCTCCTGCCCCGGGCTCCGGATTTACTGATATTAAGGGGCATTGGGCGGAAGCAGTACTGGTGGAAATGAATAAAAAAGGCATCGTCAGCGGTATTGCCCCTAACAAGATGGGGCCGAATCTTCCGGTTACCCGCGGTCAATTCGTGTCATTTATGGATCGGGCATTTGGTTGGACGAAAAATAATCCTCCTGCAGCCAAGTCTCCATTTAAGGATAAGCTGCCAACGTACGCGCAGGCATCTATCTTAGCTGCTGTGGAGAAGGGAATTGTATCCGGGTTTGACGATGGAACATTCGGAGCGGACAAACCGATTACCCGTGAACAGATGGCGGTTATCATGCACAATGCGATGAAGAAGGGATATGGAAATGCGGACAAGCCAGCCATTGCCAATCCTTCCTTTAAGGACGCAGCTTCTTTCTCTACCTATGCGAAGGAGAGTATTCTTTTCTTGTCTGAGAGAGAATATCTTGTCGGAGATGAACACGGAAACTTTGGGCCGAAGCGTACCGCTACACGCGCTGAATCGCTCGTAGTGCTGAATAGTATGCTGAAAAGTTCTTAATTTGTGTTAAATCGGTACTCCCTAGCAGGAATTCACTTTTTTTTAATCGAATATAGTACGAGTATTTGTCAAAAAAAGTGAGAGTGAGGGAGCCGAATTTATGAGTAATCGTGATGTAGTTATCGTAAGTGCAGTGCGTACACCGATTGGGAGCTTCATGGGATCGTTAAGCAACATTCCGGCCACGGAATTAGGTGCTGTCGCTATTAAAGAAGCGCTGAAACGTGCGAACATCTCTGGCGATCAAGTAGATGAGGTTATCATGGGGAACATTCTGCAGGCAGGTCTCGGTCAGGGACCGGCGCGCCAAGCTGCGATAAAGGCCGAACTGCCGCATGAAGTTCCATCTACTACTATTAATAAATTATGTGGTTCCGGATTGAAAGCCGTACACCTGGCTGCACAAGCGATACAACTCGGGGATGCAGACATTGTTGTCGCAGGTGGTATGGAGAATATGAGCCTGGCACCGTATTTGATGCCGAAAGCACGTACCGGATACCGTATGGGCGACCAGAAAGTAATCGATAGCATGCTGTCGGACGGATTGATGTGTGCATTTAATGACTGCCATATGGGGATTACCGCAGAGAATCTGGCTGAAAAATACAATATCACTCGCGAGGAGCAAGACAAGTTCGCTGCATGGAGCCAGCAGAAGACAGAAGCAGCTATGAACGAAGGCAAGTTCGCAGATGAGATTGTTCCAGTGGAAATCCCGCAACGCAAAGGCGACCCTATTCTATTTGACAAAGACGAATTCCCGCGGACAGGTATAACTGTAGAGCAGCTCGGCAAGCTGAAACCGGCTTTTAAGAAAGAAGGAACGGTAACAGCAGGCAATGCTTCGGGTATTAATGACGGAGCTGCAGCACTTGTACTGATGAGCCGTGAGCGTGCGGAACAATTAGGTCTTACACCTTTGGCGGTTATTCGCGCTAATGCAAGCGCAGGTGTGGACCCGTCGATTATGGGGATTGGTCCAGTCCCATCCACGAAAAAAGCGTTGGAAAAAGCAGGCTTGTCCATGGATGATATCGACCTGGTGGAAGCGAACGAAGCATTTGCGGCGCAATCGTTGGCGGTAGGACGCGAGCTAGGCATTCCGGATGAGAAGCTTAATGTCAATGGTGGTGCAGTAGCACTTGGACATCCAGTCGGCGCGAGCGGGGCTCGTGTGCTTGTAACACTGCTGCATGAGATGAAACGCCGCGGTTCCCGTTACGGTTTGGCGACGCTGTGCATCGGCGGCGGACAGGGTGTGGCTACAATTGTTGAAATGGAAAAATAGTTGCTGTGTCAAGTGTTAAATGGGTAAATAATATATTTTAACCGTATAAAACAGGATGTTTTGTCGAAAAAGTGACAATCCGTTTGCATCTTGTTGACAAACGATAAATGCTTAAGTACTATGGTTAGGGACAATTATAGATCATGCCTAGTTATGACTATTGTTCCTAGCCTTTTCTTAAGAAAATTGACGTTTTTTGTCATACTTTTTTGGGAAAACTGGAATCGTGTGAAAGCGGAAAACGGGAGGGGTGCCGTAGTTGAAACAGGACAAGAACGGACCTTTGCGGGCTTTTGCATTAGTAGGGACGATAGGGGTAGAGTTGGCTACCTCTGTTATTTTTGGCTTTTGGGCCGGGCGGGCTGTTGACAATTGGCTGGGAACCGAACCATGGTTCTTGCTTGTTGGCTTATTGTTCGGTTTAGGAGTCGGTATACTGGGAGTGTTTTTCCTGGTGAAACAGTTCTTTGGAGATTAACATGGACCAATTTGCTTCATCGATTAAACAGGTATCTCGTTACATATTCATACTCTTCACAGGGGTTGTCCTATTGTGGCTGTTTATGCCGCAACGCGTATTCTTTCAAGGGCTTATCCTCGGCATGCTGGTGAGCATGATCAACGGCTTTGTGCTTTACGTGAAAACGTTACAGGCAGGAGAAGCGGCGCTTAACCCTGGTAAACGGCTCCGTGGAGTGGGAATGCTACCTCGTTTTCTACTTGCCGGTTTCGCTGTCTATGTTTCCTTTAGGTTGCCCCATATGTTCTCCTTCTACGGGGTTGTAATCGGCTTGATGACTGTACCGATTGTTACACTTCTATCTGCTATCTCTCAATATTTATTGATAAAAAAATAACGCGCTTACGAAAGGGGTGAATGAGAAAATGGAACACTATTCTCCATATTTGGAATTTGCAGGGTTGGCTTTTGATCTTCCAACCATGCTAATGTCTGTTCTAACCGCCATCCTTGTATTTATCGTTGTTATGATTAGTACGAGAAATATGACAACAGGCGTACCGAAAGGATGGCAAAACTTCTTCGAATGGGTTATCGACTTCGTTCGTGGAATTGCCGGCCAGTTCATGGACGCAAAAACCAGCACAAAGTTTGTATCGCTGGCCCTGACGCTTTTCTTGTACATCTTTATAAGTAACCAGCTGGGTGTTATGGCGAACTTCAATGTACTGCATACAGAGCCGAACCCTTCTATTGGCATTACCCAGGAAGTGTTTGACAAAAACGCACATGAAGTGGAACATGACGGTCATACTGTCAAAGGTGTGAGCGTAGCTTGGTTCAAATCGCCAACAGCTTCGCCGAGCGTAACGTTCGGTCTTGCTCTTATGGTGCTGCTATACGCACACTATCTGGGAATTAAGAAGGATGCAGGTGGCTATGTAAAACACTGGTTCCAGCCGCATCCGCTAATGTTTATCCTGCATGTAATGGAAGAATTCATCATCAAACCGCTAACACTCCCGCTCCGTCTATTCGGTAACATTTTCGCGGGTGAGGTACTCATCGCATTTATGCTTGCGGGTACCGTAGCAGTGGTAAGTCTTCCACTAGTTGTCTGGTTGGGTTACTCCTTATTTGTCGGTACAATCCAAGCGTACATCTTTACTACTCTTGCTCTAGTGTACATTTCACAAAAAGTTGTGGATGACCACTAAGAGAAAACAAGCTAACAACCTTTTTATTGATAAAAAATCTAGTAATTTGATAATTTGCTGAGGAGGGAAATCATAATGGATTTCGCAATTGCATTAGGTTTAATTTTTGGTCTCGCCGCTGTTGGCGCAGGTATCGGTAATGGTCTTGTAGTTTCTCGTACAATTGAAGGTGTTGCTCGTCAACCAGAAGCACGTGGCGGTCTGATGGGTCTTATGTTCCTTGGTCTGGGTCTTGTTGAGGCCGTTCCGATCATCGCAGTTGCTATCGGCTTCATGCTGTTCGGACGTCTCGGCTAATCGTTTTTAGAAGAGAAACGTCGGCAATTGTATACTTTTACCGGGGCGGGGGCCGTTATCCTTCGCCTTCCTTTTGTACTTAGGTAGATTTTCCGGATAATGAGGAAAGGAGTTGACATACTTTGTTAGACTTCGGCAGTGTTCGTCTGGAATTCGGTACAATGATATTCCAGGTTGTCGTATTTTTGATTCTATTACTGCTTGTTTCTAGATTTGCTTTGAAACCGGCGATGTCTATACTGCAAAAGCGTCAGGAGAATATTGAAGGGCAAATCGCAGCTGCGGAGAAAGCGAATGCGGAAGCGCAAGGATTGCTCCAGGAGCAACGCGCTGAATTGAAGAAAGTACGTGAAGAAGCACAAGCTATTCTGGATCGTGCGAAGAAACAAGCGGAGGTGGAGGGGCAGGAAATCATGGCTGCTTCCCAGGCTCGGGCGGAGCGTATGATTGAAGATGCTAAGCTCGAGATTAACCGTGAGAAAGAAAAAGCAATTGCTTCTGTACGTGATCAAGTTGCAGGTCTTTCCGTGCTGCTTGCTTCCAAGATTATTGAGAAGGAAATGTCAGAAGCTGAACAGCAAGACACAATTGAGCAGTTTATGAGACAGGTGGGCGGTCAAGTATGAGTGCTGTCGCAAAGCGCTATGCACGCGCCCTGTATGAAGTAGCCAATGAAAAACAGGCGATTGATACAACTGAGGTTGAATTGAATCAAATTACAGATATTATCAAGCAGAGCGATGAGCTGAATATGCTTTTGACTCATCCAAAAGTGACGGCGGCGGAAAAGAAAGGCATACTGAATGAATTATTTGCTGATAAAGTTTCTGAAACGACGCTGAGCTTTTTGAACCTTCTGCTAGAGCGTGGTCGTGAAGATGAACTGAACGATATCGCGAAGCAATTCACAGAGCTTTCTAATGAGGCACGAGGCTTTGCCGACGCTACAGTAATTACGGCAAAACCGTTAACTGAGGCCGAACTGGAAAAAGTGGCCGAGCAATTCGGACAGAAAGTAAATAAAAAGCTGCGTGTAGCAACGAAAATCGATCCTTCCATTATCGGCGGTATCATCGTGCGCATCGGTGATAGACTGTATGATGGTAGCATCAAAGGCAAGTTGGCTCGCTTCACACAGCAAATTAAGCAAGCCCAAGTATGATAGATAGGGGTGAACCATAAGGTGAGTGCAATCAGACCAGATGAGATTAGTTCTCTGATTAAACAACAGATTGAAAAATATAAATCTGACATCCAAGTAGTGGATGTGGGCACGGTTATCCAGGTTGGTGACGGTATCGCGCGCGTTCACGGTTTGCAAAACGTTATGGCCGGTGAGCTTCTTGAATTCTCGAACGGCATTATGGGATTGGCGCAAAACCTGGAAGAAGATAACGTGGGTGTTGTTATTCTCGGACCTTATACGGATATCCGTGAAGGCGATGAAGTAAAACGTACAGGCCGTATTATGCAGGTTCCAGTAGGTGAGGCAATGCTTGGCCGCGTTGTAAACCCGCTTGGTCAGCCGCTTGATGGTATGGGACCTATTGAAACGACGGAATTCCGTCCGATTGAAAGCCCGGCACCAGGTGTTATGGCACGTAAATCCGTACATGAGCCGCTGCAAACAGGTATGAAAGCCATCGATGCGATGATTCCGATCGGTCGTGGACAGCGTGAGCTTATTATCGGTGACCGTCAAACAGGTAAAACGGCGATCGCTCTCGATACCATCATCAACCAAAAAGGCAATGGCATGATTTGTATCTATGTAGCTATCGGTCAAAAGCAATCTACAGTTGCGGGCGTAGTAGAAACGCTTCGTAAGCATGGTGCGCTTGAGTATACAATCGTTGTCTCTGCGACAGCGTCCGACCCAGCTCCGATGCTATACCTTGCTCCATACGCAGGGGTATCGATGGGTGAATACTTTATGTATAAAGGTCAGCACGTACTGTGCGTATACGATGACCTTTCCAAGCAAGCAGCCGCATATCGTGAGCTGTCCCTTCTGCTCCGCCGTCCTCCGGGTCGTGAAGCATATCCAGGGGATGTATTCTACTTACACAGCCGTCTCTTAGAGCGTGCTGCGAAGCTGAGCGATGACCTTGGCGGGGGTTCTTTGACTGCTCTGCCGTTTATCGAAACACAAGCAGGAGACGTATCTGCTTACATTCCTACGAACGTAATCTCTATCACAGACGGACAGATTTTCCTTGAGTCTAACCTGTTCCACTCCGGTCAACGTCCGGCGGTTAACACAGGTATCTCCGTATCTCGTGTAGGGGGTTCCGCTCAGATTAAAGCAATGAAAAAGGTTGCGGGTTCTCTTAAACTTGACCTTGCTCAATATCGCGAGCTACAAGCGTTCGCCCAGTTCGGTTCTGATCTGGACAAAGCAACACAAGCTCGTCTGACTCGTGGTGAGCGCACAGCTGAAATTCTAAAGCAAGGCCAATTCGAGCCGATGTCGGTTGAAAAGCAGATTATTTCTATTTATGCGGCAACGAAAGGCTTCCTGGATGATATTCCGGTAGCTGACGTGCTTCGCTTTGAGAAAGAACTGCATGCTTACATCGATCATAATAAGAAAGAAATCTTCGACACGATTGTTAATACCAAGGAATTACCACCGGAAGACCAATTGAACGCGGCAATCAACGAGTTCAAAAAAGGTTTTGCTGTATCCGAGTAATAGGAAAACACAGCTGCGTCAGTAGATGACAAAGCGACTAATTCAAGGAACAAAGGTGGTGAACAAACGTGGCCGGAGGACTTCGTGAAATAAAAGCACGCATCAAAAGCGTGCAGAACACACGCCAGATTACAAAAGCAATGAAAATGGTTGACGCCGCCAAGCTGCGCCGAGCGCAGGAGAGAGCGGAAGCGGCTCGTCCATATGCAGAAAAAATGCGTGAAGTTGTTATGAGTATTGCAGCTGGTACGTCAGGTGCTAAACATCCGATGCTTGATAGCCGTCCTGTAAAAAGAACGGGGTATGTGGTTATCACATCTGACCGTGGTCTTGCAGGCGGGTATAATGCAAACGTACTTCGCATGGTATCTCGTACCATCGCTGAACGCCATAAAAACCAGGATGAATATACGATTTTCGTATTGGGCCGTAAAGGTCGCGATTTCTTTAAGAAGCGCAATTATCCGATTTCTGAGGAGTTCGTGAACATGTCCGATTCACCGACATTCGCAAGCATTAGGAACGTAGCGCGTGGCGCCGTTCAAATGTTTGCCGACGGTGGAATCGACGAACTGTACCTCGTGTATAACAAGTTCGTAAGTGCCATCCAGCAAGAGCCGACGGAACTACGTCTGCTTCCGCTGGCTGATGTCGAGAAGGTGGAGGGAACACCGACATACGACTTCGAGCCATCTGCGGATGAGGTGCTTGCAGACCTGTTGCCGAAGTACGCGGAAACCCTTATCTTCAGTGCATTGCTGGACGCCAAAGCTAGTGAGCATGGTGCCCGCATGACGGCAATGGGCAACGCAACAGATAACGCAACAGACATGATTGAACGTTATACACTGTTCTATAACCGTGCCCGCCAGGCGGCGATTACACAGGAAATCGCGGAAATCGTTGGCGGAGCCAGCGCGCTCGAATAGGATTCGATGCGTTAGATAGGAGGGAAACAGATGAGCAAGGGACGCGTACTTCAGGTAATGGGTCCGGTCGTAGACGTTCAATTCGAACGCGGTCACCTGCCTGAAATTTATAACGCTGTTAAAATTGATGATACACTTGATAACGGTAAGAAAATTGAGCTGACTCTCGAAGTTGCTCTTCACCTGGGCGATAATGTAGTCCGTACCGTTGCCATGTCTTCTACAGACGGTCTGGTACGTGGTATGGAAGTTGTCGATACAGGCAAAGCGATTTCTGTACCGGTTGGTGAGAAAACACTCGGTCGCGTATTTAACGTACTGGGTGAGCCGATCGACTTGAAAGAAGCTCCAGCGGATGTTGAATATCATCCAATTCATCGCCAACCACCAGCATTTGAAGAGCAATCTACGGCAGATGAAGTACTGGAAACAGGTATTAAGGTTGTAGACTTGCTTGCACCGTATGCAAAAGGCGGTAAAATAGGTCTGTTCGGCGGTGCGGGTGTAGGTAAAACCGTACTAATCCAAGAACTTATCAATAACATCGCGCAAGAGCACGGCGGGTACTCTATCTTCGCAGGTGTAGGGGAGCGTACCCGTGAAGGGAACGACCTTTATCATGAGATGGTAGACTCCGGCGTTATTAGCAAAACATCCATGGTATTCGGTCAGATGAATGAGCCACCAGGAGCACGTCTACGTGTAGCCTTGACGGGTCTGACAATGGCTGAGTACTTCCGTGATGTAGAAGGCCGTGACGTACTTCTGTTCGTCGATAACATCTTCCGTTTCACACAAGCTGGTTCCGAGGTATCCGCGCTGCTTGGACGTATGCCGTCTGCGGTAGGTTACCAGCCGACACTGGCAACAGAGATGGGACAGCTGCAAGAACGTATCACATCCACGAAGAAAGGTTCTGTAACATCGATCCAGGCGATCTATGTACCGGCGGATGACTATACTGACCCGGCACCGGCAACAACGTTTGCCCACTTGGATGCGACAACTAACCTTGACCGTGGTATTTCCGAGCTTGGTATTTATCCTGCGGTAGATCCGCTTGCTTCTACATCCCGTATTCTGTCGCCTGCAGTTGTAGGCCAAGAACACTATGATGTAGCCCGCGGCGTACAGTCTATCCTGCAGCGTTATAAAGAACTTCAAGACATCATCGCCATCCTGGGTATGGATGAGTTGTCTGACGAAGATAAACAAACCGTAAACCGTGCACGTAAAATTCAACGTTTTATGTCTCAGCCATTCCACGTTGCCGAGCAATTCACTGGCTTCCCTGGAAAATATGTGCCGGTTAAAGAAACGGTGCGCAGCTTCAAAGAAATTCTGGAAGGCAAGCACGACGATCTTCCGGAAGCGGCGTTCCTTTATGTAGGAACAATCGAAGAAGCGGTTGAAAAAGCGAAAAGCATGCAGTAGTTCAACCCTGATAATGGGGAGGGTTTCGTAAATGAATACAATTGAAGTCGAAATCGTTACTCCAGAACGGGTTGTCTACCGCGGAGACGCTCGCATCGTCGTAGCCAGAGGCGCAGAAGGGGATCTGGGTATTCTGCCCAATCACATTCCGATGGTTACTCCGCTTAAGATTGCTCCGATTCTGGTTAAGAAACACGATGGCGCAGATGATAAAATCGCGGTCAGCGGCGGTATGATGGAAGTTCGTAAGGATAAAGTGACTATTCTTGCGGAATCTGCCGAGCTTGCTGACGAGATTGATGTAAACCGCGCAACATCAGCAAAAGAGCGCGCCGAGCGCCGCCTTGCTGAAAGCGGAAGAGAAGATATTGATTTCAAACGTGCCCAGATGTCGCTACAACGCGCGTTGACACGTCTTGATGTCGCTGGAAAGTAAATATAGCATAATCAAAAAGCTCTCTTCGAAGATTTCGGAGAGAGCTTTTTTGAATTGTAAAAGGAAGAGTAGCAACGCTCGTGAGTTTTTCTTTGCGGGCTAATATTTGCTTTGTATGTTATAATGAGGAAAGGAAAGATTATTGTGGCAGGTGATGCTCCTTGATAATATGTTCAAGCAGTTTTTCGCAAGAGCGGCGAATGATCGTGTACGTTTCAAGAAACGCTTCATCGCCACGCGCCCATGGATCAGGTACATCTCCTAAACCTTCCGGATCGAATTCGCGCATCAGATGAAGATTTCCGGAAGATAGGGCGCCTAACTGCCGAATGTTGCTGTGGTTTGTAGAATCCATAGCAATAATATAATCCCACTGGGTTAAATCGTTTGCTATGAACTGTCGGGCATATTGTCCGTTCAGTGAGATTCCATGTTTTTCCGCTATGCGTCTGGAACCCGGATCCGGAAGCTCGCCTGCATGGTAGCTTGCAGTGCCAGCTGAGTCGATAATGAAGTATTCCACTAATCCTTTTTCTTCCACCAGATGTCGGAACACTCCTTCCCCCAGTGGAGAGCGGCATATATTTCCCAAACAAACAAATATGACACGAATTTTCTTTGTTTTCAAATAATCACTTCCTTATATATAGTTAGTTATTTTGATGCATATCACTATATAAATGTATCATAAGATTTGGAATTCCACTATTAGACAGTGCCCAAGCCGTTTGGTATAATTGTATGGGATTTTCCACAATTTCCTGTTTTTTTGCTTGTTTTATTATAAAAATTTACAAGTGAAGGTAGGGGGAAAGACATGGCGACATTATATGCGAACAATTATTTCCTTGTTGTCATTTTTCTCTCTCTAGGTGTTCTCTTACCTGTGGTTGCGCTTACATTTGGGCGACTTTTGCGTCCAAGTAATCCAACCGAGGAAAAGAGAAAAACCTATGAGAGTGGGGTTGACCCGGTAGGGTCCAGTTGGGTGCAGTTTAACGTTAAATATTACATTTTTGCCTTGTTGTTTGTAATATTTGATGTTGAGACTGTATTTTTGTATCCGTGGGCGGTAGCCTATGACAGCCTCGGATTATTCGCACTAGTCGAAATGCTTATTTTTATTACACTGCTGATAATAGGGTTAATCTATGCCTGGAAAAAGAAGGTGTTGGAATGGAACTGAACTTAGAGAATATCAGCTTAGAAGAACGCAGAGAGCTTGAACGCAATGTGCTTTTCAGTACGGTTGAACAGCTGAAAGCCTGGGCGCGCAGCAATTCCATCTGGCCGCTTACATTCGGGCTGGCCTGTTGTGCCATTGAAATGATGGGAACTGGCGGAGCTAACTGGGATACAGACCGTTTCGGCGTATTCTACCGGGCTTCACCGCGCCAGTCTGACTGCATGATCGTTTCGGGAACGGTAACGAAGAAGATGGCTCCTCTTGTTCGCCGCTTATACGATCAAATGGCCGAACCGAAATGGGTTATCGCTATGGGCTCCTGTGCTACGGCCGGTGGTCCTTATGTTCACTCGTATGCTGTTGTTAAAGGGGTAGATCAGATCGTTCCGGTTGACGTATATATTCCGGGATGTCCTCCAAGCCCGCCCGCATTAATTTATGGAATTAATAAACTGCAAGAGAAAATTAGATATGAAGCCAAAACCGGGAAGAAGGTGACCGGTGAATGAGTGAAGAGAAAAAGAAGCCTACACCAGAAGAAAAAGCAAAGGCGGCTGCAGCTGCCAAAGCTGCAGCCGAAGCCAAAAGAAAGCGGATGGAAGCGGAAGCCGCACAATCTACGCAGGGAAATACTTCCGATGAAACTCAACCCGGTAATACATCAGAAGCGGGTACGGAAGACATAGCAAAAGCTAAAGCGGATGCAGCTGCAAAGGCAAAAGCCGCCGCCGCTGCTAAGGCTGCTGCCGAAGCGAAACGCAAACGAATGGAAGCGGAAGGAGCGAGTGAAAAGTCGGCTGAAGGGGATGCGGATGCTATTGCAAAAGCCAAGGCCGCCGCAGCCGCCAAAGCGAAAGCTGCTGCTGCCGCCGCTGCAAAGGCCAAAGCGCAGGGAGCTAATGATGGAGACGCAGATGCGAAGGCCAAAGCCGCCGCAGCCGTCAAAGCGAAAGCTGCCGCTGCCGCCGCTGCGAAAGCAAAAGCAGCAGGTGCAACTGGCGGAGCTGATGATGCGAAGGCCAAAGCTGCTGCCAAAGCGAAAGCCGCCGCAGCCGCCGCTGCGAAAGCAAAAGCAACCGGTGCAACCGGTGGAGCTGTGGGCACGGAGGCGGAAGAGCCCAAGAAACCGTCACCGAAGCAACCGGTATTGGATAAGATTGTGAAAGTTATAACAGAAAAGTTTGGCTCGGATGTGCTGGAGGATTCATATATTAATGAGCTTAGCGAGCATATTCCTACATTAATTGTTAAGAGAGAGAAGTGGCATGATGTTGCCCGCTTCATGCACGATCATGAGGAATTGGCGTTTGATTATTTATCTCTAAGCCTTGGTGTAGATTACGAGACTTATATGGAATCTCTCGTTTATTTATACTCTTACAAGCATCGTAACAATGTGTGTGTCAAAGTGAAGGTGGACCGGGATAACGCCAAGGTTTCATCCGTAATGGATATCTGGGCTGGTGCAGACTGGTTTGAGCGGGAAACGTATGATTTGCTTGGTATTACGTACGAAGGCCATGCCAACATGAAGCGAATTTTGCTTCCTGACACCTGGGTCGGGCATCCGCTTCGCAAAGACTATGTACAATACGATGAGGAGGTATGAGGACATGAGCTCAAGCACAAAACTACGAACGGAAGAAATGCTGCTCAATGTAGGTCCTCAACACCCGAGTACACATGGGGTGTTTCGTCTGATTGTCAAGATAGACGGGGAAACGATCACGGAAGCCACGCCGGTTATCGGGTATCTGCACCGTGGTACAGAAAAGCTGGCTGAGGATTTGAATTACACCCAGATTATTCCCTACACCGATCGTATGGACTATATTGCAGCGATGTCAAATAATTACATGATGGTACATACAGTGGAGACACTGATGGGGTTGGAGATTCCGGAGCGTGCGGAATATTTGCGCGTCATCGTAATGGAACTTCAGCGTGTAGCGAGTCACCTGCTTTGGTTCGGTACGTATTTATTGGATTTGGGTGCGCTCAGTCCATTACTGTACGCCTTTGCAGATCGGGAGAAGATTCTCGCATTTTTCAACGAATTGTGCGGAGCACGTCTGACATATAATTATATGCGGGTAGGCGGCGTAAAGTGGGATGCTCCTGAAGGTTGGATTGAGAGAGTAAAAGAATTTGTTCCGTATATGCGCAAACAGATTAATGATTATCATAAGCTTGTAACAGGAAATGAAGTGGTGATTAATCGGTTAACAGGAATTGGAATTATTACGCAGGAGGATGCGATTAACTATTCGCTGAGCGGTGTTCAGCTTCGTTCTACAGGTATGGCATGGGATTTACGCAAGGATGCTCCGTATTCGATATATGATCGTTTCAAGTTTGAGGTGCCAACAGAGACGGCAGGCGATTGTTTTGCCCGCTATAAAATCCGTTTCAGAGAAATGCAAGAGTCTTTGAATATTGTAGAGCAAGCACTTGAACAATTCCCGAAAGAGGGGGAAATCATGGCTAAGGTGCCGCGTGTGCTGCGTACGCCGCAAGGGGAAGCATTTACGAGGATTGAAGCGCCACGCGGAGAGATTGGCTGCTATATTTCAAGCAACGGAAAAGATAAGCCGTATCGCATCAAGTTTCGTCGCCCTTCCTTTGCAAATCTGCAAGTTCTTCCGAAGCTTGTTAAGGGACAGAACATCGCCGATATGGTAGCGATTCTCGGAAGTATTGATATTGTGCTTGGGGAGGTAGACGGCTAATGGGGGCTTACCTTGAACAAAGCCTGGGACTTCAGAACAGTCTGGTGTTCATTCTTTCGGCAGTTGTCTTGCTGGCCATCGTGCTTGGCTTTGTAACGTACTCGATTTATTTTCAACGTAAGGTTCTGGGTTGGATGCAGCTGAGGATAGGTCCGAACCGGGTAGGTCCATTCGGCTTGCTGCAAACAGTGGCTGACGTATTGAAGCTATTACTTAAGGAAGATATTATTCCGAAAGCTGCCGACAAACCGCTCTTTATCATTGCGCCTGTTATCGCCTTTGTGCCTGCATTTGGCGTGCTTGCGGTTATGCCGTTCACTGATAAGCTGCACTTTGCTGATGTCGGGGTCGGACTGCTGTATTATATTGCTCTCTCTGGCATTACAGTACTAGGCGTTATCACTGGCGGATGGGCATCAAATAACAAGTGGGCTCTTATCGGGGCGATGCGTTCCGCTGCCCAGATGATTAGTTACGAGATTCCGCTTGTTATGTCTGTTGTTGGCGTCATTCTTATGACTGGAAGCCTGAATCTCATCGATATTGTCGAGAAGCAAAAAGAGATGGGCATGTGGTTTTTCATTCCGCAATTTTTAGGCTTTATTATCTTTATTATCGCGCAGCTTGCTGAGCTGAGCCGGACGCCGTTTGACTTAACGGAAGCAGAGTCCGAGCTTATCTCCGGCTACCATGTTGAGTATAGCGGGTTCCGCTGGGCATTCTTCATGCTGACTGAGTATGTGTACATCTTTGCTATGGCATCTTTAACTACGGTATTGTTCCTGGGTGGATGGCTGCCACCGTTCGAATTCCTGAGCTTCATTCCGGGAATTATCTGGTTTGCATTAAAGTTTGTCGCGATTGTTTTCTTTATTTTCTGGTTGCAGGCTACGTTTCCTCGTATGCGTGTGGATCAGCTCATGCAGATGGGGTGGAAAGTGCTTTTGCCGCTTTCGCTTGTCAATATCCTGGTTACCGCTGTGTTAAAAACGGTCCTATAAAAGAGGTGATAGTATGCTAGGCTTTGCCAAGGGTATGGCTTACACATTCAAACAGTTAACCAAAAAGAAAGTTACCCATATGTATCCGGACCAAGAGATGGTTTGGCCGGAGCGTTTTCGTGGCATTCAGCATTTCGCCCCTGAAAAATGCATAGTGTGTAACCAGTGTGCCCGGATTTGTCCGACGAACTGTATTAATCTTATCGGGAAGAAGAGCGAAGACCCGAATAAAAAAGGAAAAGTCATCGACACGTATGACATTAACTTTGAAATTTGTATCTTGTGCGATTTATGTACGGAAGTCTGCCCGACCGAAGCAATTGTAATGACAACCAATTTTGAGCTGGCATCCTATAGCCGTGATGAACTGTTTAAGAATTTGGAGTGGCTGGATGACAACAATACGAACGTGCGGGGAGGAGATGCGTAATGACAGGAGAATTCATCGCATTTTTCATTCTTGCCCTGCTGACCATTGGGGGAGCGGTCTTCATGATTAGCTTTACCCGGGTCGTACATATGGTGGTGGCGTTAGCATTTACTTTTCTGAGTATCGCCGGAATGTACATATTGCTGGAAGCCGAATTCGTCGGTATGGTACAGATTCTCGTCTATTCCGGAGCGATTTCGATCCTGATGCTGTTCGGAATTATGCTGACACGTCATGATGCTTCGGAAGTTGAAGAAAGAAGAAATCCGGTAAAGTGGTTGATTCGTGCGGCAATCGCAGTGTTTTTTATCATTGTTTTCTTCGGAATTCAAAGCGTGCAGTGGAGCGACAAGCCAGCTGATTTCACACAAAAGGATAATGTCAAAGAAATCGGCGTGCAGATGTTTACCAATTATGTCATTCCGTTTGAAATGGTTTCCGTTCTTCTGCTAGTGGCACTTGTCGGGGCGATTATTCTGGCTAAGAAGGAGGCGGAAGGTGAATGAGTGTACCAATTACATCGTATTTATTGGTAGCACTGATTTTGTTTTGCATCGGTTTATATGGAGCACTGACCAAGCGCAATGCTGTGGTCATTCTATTATCGATTGAGCTGATGCTGAATGCGGTGAATATTAATCTTGTCGCATTCGCCAAATACGGCATGTTTCCGAATATTTCGGGACAAATCTTCTCATTGTTTACAATTACGGTGGCGGCAGCCGAAGCAGCCGTGGGGCTGGCCATACTCATCTCCCTATATCGCAACCGCAACACCGTACGAGTGGATGAGATGGACTTAATGAAGCGATAGAGAAAGGGACTGGTGATTATGGAAATGATAGCGAATGCCTGGCTTGTACCGCTCTTTCCGCTTTTAGCTTTCGTGCTGCTTGTTGCCTTCGGACGCCAACTGAAAGAATCGGCGGCGTATGTTGGCATTCTTGCCACCGCTGCTTCGTTTGTGGTGGCGCTGCTAATATTTTTCGAGCGGTTTGGCGCTGGCGCCAAGGACTATATTAATACTAGCTTTCACTGGATTACATTTGCTGGTCAGAAGATTACGATGGGCTTCGAAGTCAACCAGTTAAATGCCATGATGCTTGTAATCGTAACGCTGGTAAGTATGCTGGTGAACATTTATTCCCGTGGGTATATGCAGGGGGATGAGCGATTCCCTGTATTCTACCAATATCTTGCCCTATTCACTTTCTCGATGCTGGGCGTTGTTCTTTCACCAAATATTCTACAGCTGTACATATTCTGGGAGCTTGTTGGAGTCTGCTCATTTTTGCTGGTCGGCTTCTACTTTTATAAGCCGGAAGCAAAGGCCGCTGCCAAGAAGGCGTTCATCGTTACTCGTATCGGTGACGTAGGGCTATTCATCGGGCTCGCCCTTACCTTCTGGTGGATGGGAAGTTTTAACTATAGCGATATCTTCGACAAAATCCAAACAGGTGCCGTAGAAGAGTGGAAGATTACCCTAATTGGCATTCTCGTATTTGTTGGTGCGGTCGGTAAATCCGGTCAGTTTCCGTTGCATACATGGTTACCTGATGCAATGGAAGGTCCAACACCTGTCAGTGCACTTATCCATGCTGCAACAATGGTTGCTGCCGGTGTGTACCTGGTAGCTCGTATGTATGACTTGTATCTTGCTTCTCCAATAGCGACTGAAGTCATCGCCTATGTAGGTGGATTTACCGCAATTTTTGCTGCTTCAATCGGTCTGACACAAAGGGATATTAAGCGGGTTCTCGCCTATTCGACCGTCAGCCAGTTGGGTTATATGATGCTGGCGTTAGGAGTAGCCAGTGCTGCCGGATATGTGGCAGGAACGTTTCATTTAATGACGCATGCATTCTTTAAAGCTCTATTATTCCTTGCTGCGGGTAGTGTTATACATGCTGTTCACACGCAGGATATTTTTGAGATGGGCGGTTTGTGGAAGAAGATGCGCATCACAGGTCTTGTCTTCTTAGTCGGATGTTTGGCGATTGCCGGTGTACCGCCGTTCGCAGGCTTTTGGTCGAAGGAAGAAATTCTTGTTGCAACGCTTGCATCCGGTCATATTGATCTATTTATCATTGCTCTTATTGCTGCTTCGTTTACTGCGTTCTATATGTTCCGTCTGTTCTTCCTCACATTCAGTGGGCAGGCACGGGGCGGCGCTGATGCACATGAGTCTCCTGGCGTTATGACAATGCCGATGCTGGTGCTGGCTGTGCTGGCGGTTGTAGCTGGATTTATCAATACGCCATGGAAGCCGGTGCTTGGTGAATGGTTAACGAATGGTTTTACGATGTTTAATGTGGGCGAGCATGGGGCAGAACATGCTGCACCAATCTGGGTCACACTACTTGCGATAGGTGTATCGGTTGCGGGTATTGTACTTGCCTGGTATCTGTACGGCAAAGGGACGATCCCAAAAGGCGAAGGCGGAGTGTTCTATCGTCTATCGTTCCGAAAATATTATATTGATGAAGTATATAATACTGTGTTTGTCAGACCGTTGCGTGCGCTCGGCAAAGGCATGCATGTATTTGACGTATGGGTAGTGGATGGCCTGGTGCGTCTTGTTGCCGCTCTTACACGCGGAATCGGCGGTGTGGGCGCTCGGGTTCAGAATGGGCAGATACAGACATATGGGGCGATTGCCTTTATCGGGCTGGTGCTGTTGCTTGCCGGTCTAACAATTGCAGGGGGGTACGTGGAGCAATGGCGAACTATTTTCTTATAATCCTAACGTTTTCACCGCTTTTGGGTGTGTTGCTGCTCGCCTTTGTTCCAAGAAGCCTGCCCGGTACAGTCAAAGCGCTTGGCATTCTGGCTACACTTGTTCCGCTCGTATTGGCGCTTATGCTATATGCCAATTTCAATTCCGCGGCGGAAGGTTTGCAGCTTGTACAGCAATGGAACTGGATTAACATTCCGGTTGGCGATCAGGCGATTCCGATTAATTTCGAAGTTGGCGTAGACGGTCTATCCATGCCACTTCTTGTGTTGACAACAGTGATTGCCACGATATCGGCTTTTGCAGCACTGACTGTTAACAAGCGGTGGAAAGAGTTCTACATTCTGTTTTTAATCGTAGAGATGGGAATGCTGGGCGTCTTTACATCAACCAACTTGTTTCAGTTCTTTATTTTCTTTGAGTTTACGATTATCCCGATGTTCTTTATGATGGGGATTTGGGGTTATAAGGATCGGGAAAAAGCTTCAATGAAGTTCTTGCTATATAACGGCGTAGGATCTGCGATTATGCTGATTGTATTCGTAGCGCTGTTCATCTTGATGGGGACGTTGAATATTGAAGAAATTAAGCAATTGCTTACCAGTCCGATGTCACCGCGCAACGTGCCGGATATGCCGGGATTCATACCGGAAGGTCTCCGCTTAGGACTGTTCCTTGCACTTCTGGTGGCCTTTGCCATCAAGATTCCGATCGTTCCGTTCCATACGTGGATGCTGAAAGCGTACCAGGAGGCCCATCCAGCCGTCATTATGATTTCATCCGGTGTTTTAATTAAAATCGGAGGTTATGCGTTAATTCGCATGAATGCGGCATTTTTTCCGGAATGGATGAATCAGCTCTCGACGCTTATTGCGGTGCTTGGCGTTATCAATATTCTGTATGGGGCAGTGCTTGCGCTAGTTCAGGATGAATTGAAGCTAATGCTGGCGTATTCGAGTGTCAGTCATATGGGTATCGTGTTGCTCGGCCTTGCGGCGATGAACGCTGAAGGGTTTCAGGGTGCGATTTTCCAGATGGTATCGCATGGCTTGATTGCAGCGCTTATGTTCTACATGGTTGCGCTGATCCATGAGCGGACGGGTACGAGCAACATTCGGGAATTGGGCGGTCTTGCGAAATCAATGCCGATAATTAGCGGTATTCTGCTTACGGCTATGATGGCATCTGCCGGACTTCCGG
This sequence comes from Aneurinibacillus migulanus, assembly GCF_001274715.1. Lineage (GTDB taxonomy): Bacteria > Bacillota > Bacilli > Aneurinibacillales > Aneurinibacillaceae > Aneurinibacillus > Aneurinibacillus migulanus. Next base: position 166,932 of record NZ_LGUG01000004.1, read on the forward strand.
GAATGTCCGGATTCATCAGCGAATTTATGTCGTTTGTCGGCCTGTTCGGCACGAAGCCGATTATTGCCGCCATCGGCGCCCTTGGTATTATCCTAACAGCGGTATATTTGCTTCGTGCGACGCTCGGCGCAACGTTCGGACCGATTCAGCAGAAACACGAATCGTTATCCGATGCACAGGCAATCGAGGTCGTGCCGATGGTTGTTCTGTTAAGTCTGGTCATCTTAATCGGCATATATCCAGCTGTATTGAGTGAACCGCTGCAGACAACGCTGCAAAATATTGTGCCAAGGATAGGAGGGTAAAGCCGATGAATGGTGCTAGTAAATGGGGGAATCTTGCTCAATACGATTGGACAGTGATGAGCCCTGAATTTACCATACTAGGTGTCGCTACACTCCTCTCGTTGCTTGATTTGGTGATGAATAAAAATTCCGATCGGCGTATTCTCGCCTGGATCGGCTTTATTGGAATCCTTATTGCGGGATACTTTGTAGTCCAGAACACCGGTCAAAACGTTGTATCCATCCTAAATGACATGTATCGTTTGGATGGGTTTGCTAACGCATTTAAGCTTATTTTCCTGGCTGGCGTGGCGTTCGTTTTTCTCATCTCTATCAACTATGTGGATGAGAAAAAGAATGTAAAGTATTCAGGTGAGTATTATTATTTGATGCTTATGGCGCTGCTTGGCGCAATGATGATGGCTTCCTCTGCCGACTTGATTACTTTATTTGTAGGACTCGAGCTTCTTTCAATTGCTTCCTATATTTTGGTTGGCACAAGAAAGAACCATATTCAATCGAATGAATCAGCATTTAAGTATGTCATATCTGGAGGGATTGCCTCCGCCGTGACGCTGTACGGGATGTCATTCATCTACGGACTTACCGGTTCAACGAACCTATATGTCATGGCTGAACGACTGTCGAGTGTGTTCCAGGGTGGCTTCGATTTCCTTGTGTATCTGTCGTTTTTCCTAATGCTAGTTGGGCTTGCGTTTAAAATTTCCGCAGTTCCCTATCATATGTGGGCCCCCGATGTATATCAGGGCTCGCCGACACCGATTACCGCCTTTTTGTCTGTCGTATCAAAAGCGGCGGGATTTGCGATTATTCTACGCATTTTCCTTATTATCTTCGGCAATCTGGTGAATTTCGATATGACGAACGGACAGCAAAGCTCCGTTTTGGTAGATACGCTCGGTCTTTATATTGCGATTGTCGCGGGCGCGTCCATGATTATCGGAAATACGCTGGCGATGCGTCAAGTCAATATAAAACGGATGATGGCGTACTCTGGTATTGCGCAGGCGGGATACCTGCTTGTTCCTTTTGCAACGCTTACGGTGTTGATGTTCGAGCAAACAATTTTCTATCTGGTGGCGTATTTGTTGGCGAATATGGGAGCTTTTGCGATCATTATGCTTGTGAATCGTGACCGGCAGACAGAGGATGTAAAATCATTCGCTGGATTGTACCACCGGGCGCCGTGGATGGCGATAGCGATGACCTTCTTCCTACTATCGCTTGCCGGGCTACCGATTAGTGCCGGATTCTTCGGTAAGTTCTACATCTTTATGAGCACGATTGTGCACAGTAGTTATTGGTTGGCCGGCATTATGCTGGCGACTAGTGTCGTTTCGTATTTCTACTATTTTGGTGTAATTCGTCAGATGTATATGCGACCGGGTCAGACGGAAGCTCCGCTGAAGGTACCGTTCACTGTCGCAGCGGTCGTACTAGTTGCGTTGGCAGGAACTATTGCGGTCGGCATAATGCCGGACCCTGTGTTGCAGTATATACATCATAACTTCCCGCTTCAGCAAATGTTCCAGGCTAGCGGACAATAAAGTGAAACTTCAATCAGTGGGGGTTCTCTCATCCTCACTGATTGTTAGTTAAACTTCGGGTAAAAAAGGAATACATTTGATGAAAATGTTCCCCAATGCTGATTGTGATACAATAGGCGGGGAACATTTTTTTGAGGAATGAAAGTGAGAAAGAAGGAGGAATACAACGATGGCAATAGCCGGAGTGATTAATATTTTGCTTTCGCTTGCGTTTATCGCATTGAGCTTTTGGGCATTGCAGGCGTTTCGCTTTGACCTGTTTGTAAGTAATCCGAAAGGGCCCCGGGCTATATTATTGCAAATTTTTTTATCAATCTTTATCGGACACGGTATAGCTTCGTTTTTCACCGAATATTTCGGCTGGACGCAGCTTTTGCGACAGTTTTTCTAACGCTTGGGCAGTATAGACCTCCCGTTTTTCGCACAGAATAATAGTAAAATCAGAGAAACGGGAGAGGGATATAAATGAATACGAAGGAAACGTGGAAATATACGCTTTTTGCGGCTTGTGCAGCTGTTATGCTATTAGGATTGCCGATGCTGGCCGGAACATTTTCGTTACCTGCGAACGCTTCCCAGAAACAAACGGTGGAGTTGGCGGTGGCTGATATGTCAGCTTTACTTATGGCTGTGAAGGAAACGGACGCAAGCATTCAGGAAATCCAAGCACGTGTAAAGCGGGAAAACCTTCGTTTTCAGACCGAGCGGGAAGCAGAGCTTTTTTTGCAAGCCATTGCCAAAGATTCAGATATTAAGGCATGGACGAAAGAGGTGAAGGATGGGATGCGTGTTTATCGCGCTACATCCAGAAATGAAGCGGGAGTCGAACGAGAAATATATGTCAGCTTGCACACCTCAGGCACTAAAAATGAAATCATGGCAGGTTCAGCATTAACTCTCCGGGGTAAAGAAAATCAAGTGCCAGTGCTTAAAGCCATGATGGAGAGTTATTTGCACATCTTTGCAAATAGTTCAGAACTACCGCAAATTATCTCTTGTGTCAGAGGAAAATATAATGGTAAACTGGAAAATGACTTGCAAAAGAAGAAAGCCAGTCAGTTACTGGCCTCTCTTGAAGGAACTATGGTCGAAAGTTTGGAAGAAGAAACGGTCCTTAGTTATTCAGCTTATTCGCCCCTATTTCATACAGTTGTTGAAACAAACCAGCGAACCATGAACTTGCAAGTTGCAGCACATTATGATACGTACATGCAAGGAACAATGATAACAGTAGGAACACCAATCATTACAGTGGAATACTAGCAGGACGCGGGGGGAAATGTAACGTGGATAAGATTATTATCCGTGGTGGACAACGTCTATCCGGAAAAGTACGGGTGCACGGCGCAAAGAATGCCGTACTTCCCATCATCGCAGCATCAATCTTAGCAGAAGATGGTACAAGTATAATCCATGAAGTACCTGGTCTAGATGATGTGTATACAATCAGCGAAGTTATTCGCGCATTGAATGTAAATATAAAATATGATAGCAAAGCTGAGACGCTGACAGTAGACGCCAGTAACCTGTCAGAGGTGGAAGCGCCTTATGAGTGGGTTCGCAAAATGCGTGCCTCTTTCCTTGTTATGGGCTCGCTTCTGGCTCGCAAAGGACAGGCGAGAATTCCGTTGCCGGGTGGATGTGCCATTGGTTCGCGGGGAATTGACCAACATTTAAAAGGCTTTGAAGCCATGGGCGCGAAAGTTGAGATTGGCCAGGGTTACATTTTGGCCACTGTGGACGGTCGCCTGAAGGGAACGAAGATTTATCTCGACATTCCGAGTGTAGGGGCAACAGAAAACATTATGATGGCGGCAACGCTGGCTGAAGGCACTACCATTATTGAAAACGTGGCTCAAGAGCCGGAGATTGTCGATTTGGCGAATTATCTGAATGCAATGGGAGCGCGTGTGCGCGGAGCCGGAACGGATACCATTCGCATTGAGGGCGTAGAACGTCTTGTCGGTGCCGTACATAGCGTAATTCCTGACCGTATTGAAGCAGGGACCTTTATGGTGGCAGCAGCCATTACACGTGGTGACGTGTTCATCGAGAATGCGATTGTTGATCACTTGAAGCCCGTCGTGGCAAAGCTACGTGAGATGGGCGTCGTTATAGATGAAGAAGAGAATGGTGTACGTGTATATTGCGGCTCGGATCTCAAGTGTGTAGATGTAAAGACGCTGCCGCATCCCGGATTCCCGACGGATATGCAGGCTCAATTCATGGCCGTTATGCTATCTGCGAAAGGCAGCAGTATGATTACAGAGACGGTTTTCGAAAACCGTTTCATGCATGTAGATGAATTTAAGCGTATGGGTGCCAGTATTAAAATCGAAGGGCGCAGTTCTATCATTAGTGGAGAAGCGCATTTGACCGGTGCCAAGGTAAAAGCAACAGACTTGCGGGCAGGAGCTGCATTAATCTTAGCAGGTCTGATTGCGGAAGGCGAAACAGAGCTTACCGAACTACACCATGTAGATCGCGGATATGTAGATATTGTCGGCAAACTGCGTGGATTGGGCGCGAATATTGAACGACACAGTACACCAGTTGTACAGCTTGTAAAAGATGAAAATGAGAAGAGCAACGAGATGGCTGTAACAGCTTCATCAAAAGCATCGCTTGCTTAATTTGATTCGTACACGTATTTATATTTTCGTATTTGCAAAAAAAGACCCTCCAGGAAGTGTTGACTCCAGGAGGGTCTTTCTATATAAGTTATACTTGATATTTTGACAGGGTAGCGTGGTTGGAAGGAGGAGAGATGGAGAAAGAAGAGGATGGATACGCCCTGCGCCTTGGCAGAAAAAAGACGGACGTGTTTGTTCCAACCGCTCCCGCCCACCGCCCCTCCTTCTTTTCTTACCTCCTACCACAAGAATATGTAAATTTATAAAGCGAGCAGTATAGCTTCCTTATGGAGAGAAACAAGCTTACTTTTGTCCCTGTTTTGATTAAGAATATCTCTCTTCCTGCCCGCATAGGTTTATAGAGTAAGTTGTCCAACTGGTAGCCGGAAGGGAGTGAATGATGAAACAGATTGTGTACGCAATCGCCGCTATTGTCATAATTCTGCTCGCTATTCCTTCGATGCTCGTTCTCATCTACCCGGCACCTGCCGAGCGTCCGGTACAGCAGGCAGTAGAAGAGAGAGGTACGCCCGTATCACCTACCGTAAAAAAACAAGTAAAACATATCGACTTTTCTGTGCGTGTCTTTCGAGTAGAAACAGGAAAAATTAACACAGTACCGCTAGAAGAGTACGTAATGGGAGTAGTAGCAGGGGAAATGCCGGCTGAATTCGAAGTAGAGGCGTTGAAAGCTCAAGCGTTGGCAGCAAGAACATACATTACACTTCGCCTTGCGAAAAAGGATTTCAATGACGTACCTAAAGGTGCGCATGTAACCGATACGGTCAAGCACCAGGTTTACATGGATGACAAGCAAAAGCGGGAGCGCTGGGGCAGCGCTTATACGTGGAAAGAAGCAAGAATTCGCCAGGCGATCGAACAAACGGCGGGACAAGTCCTTACCTACCAGAATGCGCCGATTAACGCAACGTTTTTCTCGACGAGCAATGGATACACTGAGAATTCGGAAGATTACTGGGAGAATAAAATTCCTTATTTGCGCAGCGTCAAAGTCCCATGGGACAATGTATCGCCGCGTTACGCAGAAACGGTGACCATGACGGTCCAGCAGTTGGAGAAGAAGTTGAAAACAAAGATTGCCCAACCTGTTGCGGCAGGGAACAGTACGTGGCAGAAGGTACTCTCGCGTACAGCTGGTCAGCGGGTAAAAGAGGTCAAGATTGGAGATAAGACTTTTACCGGACGCGAAGTGCGAACGATGCTTGGACTGAATTCCTCGCATTTTACTATGAACATCGAAAATGGCAAGGTGAAAATCAGTACGCTCGGATATGGCCATGGTGTTGGGATGAGCCAATGGGGGGCCAATGGCATGGCGAAAGAAGGAAAGACAGCTGAAGAAATCGTAGCATATTTCTATAAAGGCGTACAAATCGAGAGCGCTGAAAAATGGATAAAATAAAAAAGAAGCGTTTCGCACGAACGCTTCTTTTCTTTCGCTTTCAAGAGGATAAAAAGATACTAGGAGGCGAAATCTCCCTCTATTTTATATGTGTAATTAAACTTGGCGATATCAATCCAGTCTTCTTCCCAGATGTTCGTGTCGATATCTTTTACCCGTTTCTTGGAACCAGGTTCGATGTCTTTGAGTTCAATCACTTTTTTCATAATCGGTTCTTTCTCGTAATTGATATAGACGGTAAGTGTTCCATTAAATTTTTTGGAATTATAATTGCCGACATACAATTCGAGATCGTACGTTCCCGCCTCTTCAAATTCGCCAAGCACCAGCACCTTACTTGGATGATCTCCCGCAGGCTTATTCTTCTGCTCTGCAAATGCCCGATCCATTATCGTTAAATCTGGTTCCTCATCAAAGAGGATTGTTAATATCCCGATTGAAAAGATTAGGACAATAAATCCGCCGATCGTGTATCCTACAATTTTTAGAAAGGAGCGCATCCTGCTTGTAGGCTTCTTTTTCGTTGATTTTTTACTGGGCCTTCTTCTGCTCATCCGCTTCCTCCTCTATTTACCTCTCTAGTCTTCTATCCAATAATATACCATCTTTTCATGCTAAAAAAGGAAAACAACTTGTGCCCATCTTCCTCATCTTTTATACAAAAAATTTCGTCCGTATGTTTATTCGCCCCGCTTCCTGTCAACACTGATTGCTGAGGTGATAAAACAATGGATGAACAAAAAAAATCGACTACATCCTCCTCCCCCGTTCAAAAAGTAAAGCGTGGCGGCTGGAGGCGCATAATGGGTAAGAAATGGATTTTTCCCGCAATGTATCTAGGCGCAGCTGCTATCATCCTCGCGGGCGTAATGTGGTATCAAAATAGCAAAGACTTTACGACAAAACCAGCAACACCGCAGGCAGCACCTTCAGAGCCATCTGCACCGACGCAAGTAGCTCAAGGTGGCAATAAAGAGCAACCTGCCGTTCCGGTTAACGCGGATGATGGTAAGCTGGCCTGGCCGGCTAAATCAGAAGCCACAGAGAAAGTCATGGGGTATTTCGATGATGCGTCCGATAAGAAAGACCAGGAGGCAGCCCTTGTCCAGTATGACAATTCCTACTGGCCTAACACAGGCATTGCCATCGCAGCCAAAGACAAAAAGGCGTTTGAAGTTACAGCTGCGGCAGCAGGCAAAGTAGTGAAATCAGAACGCGACCCGATGCTTGGTTATCAGGTTGAAATTGAACATAAGGACGGTCTCTCCACTGTATACGCCAGCCTTGAAGACGCCAAGGTGAATGTAGGCGATACGGTAGATCGTGGAGCGGTACTCGGCATGGCCGGGCGCAATGTGTTCGAGAAAGATTTCGGTATTCATCTTCATTTTGAAGTTCATAAGAACGGAGAAGCGGTGGCGCCGGAACAATATCTGTCGAAAGCAGACAACATGACGCAAGCAAAATAAAAAGAAAATACGAGAAAATGAAGAAAAAAGGCTGGATAGTACATGCTATCAGCCTTTTTTCGCATATATGAGCCCTTGCCCCAATATAATGTATCAGACCAATGACCAATTAGCTTAGGAGGCGAGAGGCGTGCACGATTACATCAAGGAGCGGACGATGAAAATCGGCCACTATATTGTGGAAACCCGTAATACCGTTCGCAAGATTGCCAAAGAGTTTGGCGTGTCGAAAAGTACGGTGCACAAAGATTTGACGGAACGGCTCCCCGAAATTAATCCAGAACTAGCGAACGAAGTCAAAGAAATTCTTGAATATCACAAGTCTGTCCGCCATCTGCGGGGAGGGGAAGCAACGAAAATCAAGTACAAGCGCAAAAGCAAATCATACCGAAAGGAGGAAGCCGAAGAGCTTGCCTAGGTAAAAATTCTCCTTGTTACAGGACAATATGCGTAGTACAATATTCTGATGATATAATAGTTACAGGGAGGCTCTCACATGTTGGGCAAAGATATCGGAATAGATTTGGGCACGGCCAACGTCGTTATCTATGTGAAAGGCAGCGGCGTTGTGCTTGATGAACCATCGGTCGTAGCGATTGATAGCATGACGAAGCGAGTACTGGCTGTCGGAGAAGAGGCACGTAGGATGGTCGGCCGGACACCTGGTAATATTGTCGCTATTCGTCCGCTGCGGGAGGGAGTAATTGCGGACTTTGACATTACAGAAGCAATGCTTAATCACTTTGTGAAGAAGATAGGCGTGAAAGGGTTCATGGCGCGGCCGCGCATTTTGATTTGCACCCCAACCAACATTACATCCGTTGAACAGAAAGCGATTCGGGAAGCGGCGCAGCGATGCGGAGCGCGAGAAGTGTTCCTTGAAGAAGAACCGAAAGTGGCCGCCGTGGGTGCCGGAATGGACATCTTCCAGCCGTACGGCAACATGGTGGTCGATATGGGCGGTGGAACAACCGATGTAGCCGTGCTCTCTATGGGAGACATCGTCACCGCCTCTTCTATTAAGATGGCAGGGGACAAGTGTGACGTTGCAATTATGAAGTATATTAAGGATAAATATAAACTCCTCATCGGTGAGCGGACTGCTGAAGATATCAAGATTCAAATCGGCACCGTTTTCCCTGGATCGCGCAAGGATGAAATCGATATTCGCGGCCGCGACATGGTCACTGGACTTCCGCAGACACTTACCGTAACATCTACCGAAATATGCGAAGCGCTGCAGGAAATAGCACAAGCTATCGTAGTTGCCTCGAAAAACGTACTGGAACGTACGCCGCCGGAATTGTCTGCTGACATTATCGATCATGGCGTCATGCTGACAGGTGGAGGGGCGCTATTGCACGGACTTGATCGTCTGCTTGCAGAAGAATTAAAGGTGCCTGTTATGATTGCGGACAACCCTATGGCATGCGTGGCGATAGGGACCGGTATTATGCTGGAGAATCTGGACAAGTCTCCGCAGTATTCCGGACGGAAAGGCTACAAAAAGATATTTTCGTAGGTATGTATGCTTATGCTTTTTCTGGTATGATGTTGCTATAATGAAAAGAAGTGTTTATTCCGTTTTTTGCCCGTTATGTAAGCTATCAATGATGTATGTAACATCAACGTCGTTTTAATTAAGAAAGTAAGGTGAAGAAAGATGCTGCGTGGATTAGACGCCGCCGCTTCCGGTATGATTGCCAATCAGGCGCGGCAGGACGCATTGACGAATAACCTGGCAAATGTGAATACGCCGGGATACAAATCGGATAATTCGACATTTCGTACATTTCCCGAACTTCTCCTCGAACGTATCCGTGATACGAACAGCGGAGTGGCCGGGCTACCGGCATTTCCGGGACCGAAGCAAACAATTGGACGCATCTCACATGGGGTGTACAATCAGGAGTTGGTTCCGAACTTCATACAGGGCGATGTAACTGAGACGGGCAAAGTCCTTGACGTTGCACTGGTCGATGAAGGACTGCCGACTATAGTGGAAAATGGAAGACAAGTACAGCCGCGCATGTTTTTTGCGATTCAGAAGCCAGGAGAGAACGGACAACTTCAGACATACTATACACGCAGCGGGAACTGGTCAATGAATGCTCAAGGACAGCTCACAACCATTGAAGGCTATCCTGTATTAGATATAAATAATCAACCGATTAATCTACGCGCGCTTCTCGGCAATGCGCCATTGAATAAAAGCACTTTACAGCTTACACCTGGAGGCCAACTGATTGCACCGGGCAATCCGAATGCAGCACCTGTACAGCTGGGATTATACCGTGTTAATAATCCGGCCGCTAATTTGGTGAAAGAAGCAGATACTACTTTTCGTTATTCCGGTAACGGAGCACCGACCCTGTACAATCCGGTGAACGACATATCCGTTGCAGTTAAGCAAGGATATGTTGAACGTTCCAATGTAGATGCGGGCCGGACCATGATCGATTTGATGACCGTGCTACGAAGCTATGAGTCGAACCAGCGGGTACTACAGGCATATGATATGACGCTTCAGAAATTAAACGAAGTCGGAAAAATTTAAGAGCGTGTTCAAAAAGAGAAACAAACAGAGCCAAACAGCGGAGGGGCAACGCAAAAACTCGCAGTTCCATTTCCCAGACTTTTTGAACATCATCTTTAACGGGAAGGTGTAAGGTATGAATCATTCAATGATTAATGCGTCGGCCGGTATGCGGGCCATGCAGCAGCGTGTAGATACGATTGCGAACAATATGGCCAACTCCGATACGGTAGGGTATAAAAGCCAGGATACCGCCTTTGCTTCCTTGTTAGTCCGAAATTTGAACAATCAGCCGTATGCTGAACAGGAGCCGAGCCGGATTACGCCATTCGGTACACGTCCAGGTTTTGGTGCGAAGGAAGCCGTGTTTCAGACGAATTTCGAACAGGGGACAATCAAGACGACCGATGTGCCGACTGATCTGTATCTTGGAGGGGAAGAGTCGTTTTTCCGTGTACAACGTACGATGGATAGCGGAGAACAGGCCGTTTTATTTACGCGGAACGGGAACTTCAAGCTGATTCCTGTAAATGGTCAACAGAGACTCGTTACAGAATCGGGGGACCCTGTGATGGATAACAGTGCTAACCCGACGCCGATTGCTATTCCCATCGGAGCAACCGACTTCAAAGTCAAGTCGGACGGACAGATCACGTATCGACTAGGTGATGTAGAACAAACAGGACCGCGTATCGGCGTATATGGTATTCAGAATCCGAATATCCTAAACCATGCAGGGGAAAATTATTACCAGCTTTCACCCGGGCTTCCATTGAATCAATACGCACAGCTAAGCAATGCGGACGGTACAGCGATGCCGGAGGGCGTAGCCGTGCATCAGGGTGGACTTGAGATGTCCAACGTCGACTTGCGCAAAGAGATGACGAATCTTATTGAAGCACAGCGTGCGCTTCAATTTAACGCGCGTGCGCTGTCTTACAACGATCAGATGATGGACATCACCAATCGAATTTTTAGAGGTTGATAGAATGTCGGAACAACAAAAAACATCTTACCGGGCTGCATCATCTGCTGCAGTCGCACAAGAAGCACCCAGAAAGAAATCAGCCAGAAAGAAAGCAAAACGGAGAGCAGGTATGCCGTTGCTTTTGAAAATCATGCTTGTGCCGTTTCTTCTTGTCATTGCCCTGCTGGCAGGACTTATTACAGGCTACAGTATTATAGGGAGCGGCTCAGCCGTCGATGTCTTTGATTTAAATACGTGGAAACATATGTACGACCTCGTTTTTGGATAAAAGAGTATGTTTTCTTATGCTATAGAACATCGAGGCAAGATGGCAGGCGATTCGATTTTTACATCCAATCCCATGTCTCTTGCCTCTTATTTATTTTATGCATGGATGTATAATGGTAAGGCATTACTTTTTTGTGGTTATAGATGAAAACAGAAAGGATCGATGAGAGTGGAGAGAGATAAACAGCGGGAGCTGCTGCATATTCTGGAGGAGAACAGCCGACGTTCTGCAGAGACGATCGCGACAATGCTGGATACCACGGTAGAAGATGTCAAAGAAACAATCGCTAAACTGGAAAAAGAAAAAACGATTATTAAATATCCAGCGATTGTTAACTGGGAGAAAGTCCATACCAACGATCTCGTCACGGCAATGATCGACGTAAAAGTGACGCCGAAGCGTGAAGTAGGTTTTGATGATGTGGCGGAGCGTATCTATCGTTTCCCTGAAGTGCAGTCCGTCTATCTCATGTCAGGTGCATACGATTTATCTGTTGTCATCGAAGGAAAAACGATGCGTCAGGTTGCACAATTTGTATCTGAGAAATTGTCTGCGCTTGATTCCGTCATCTCGACGACCACACATTTTATCCTTAAGAAATATAAACATGACGGTGTCATTCTGGAACAGCCAGAAGATGATAAAAGGATGGTTGTTACGCCATGAGTATATCTCAAATTGCCAACAGCCGCCTGTCTCGTACGATTCAAGCCATTCCGCCGTCCGGTATTCGACGTTTTTTTGAATTGGCCTCATCCATGGAGGGGGTTATTTCCCTCGGGGTAGGGGAACCGGACTTTGTCACACCATGGAATACACGTGAAGCTGCAATCTCATCACTTGAACGCGGCTATACAGCATATACGTCCAATAGCGGGCTATATGAATTGCGCGAAGAAATCTGCAAATATCTCGATTCTTCGTTTCAGGTCTCCTACGATCCAGATAAAGAAGTAGTCGTGACGGTAGGGGCGAGCGAAGGAATCGATTTGGCACTGCGCGCGATTCTTGATCCTGGCGATGAGGTGCTCGTGGTAGAACCATGCTACGTATCATATGACCCGGTTGTCCGTCTGGCGGGGGGCGTCCCGGTTGCAGTGCAGACTACGCTCGAACAGCAGTTCAAGCTGACACCGGCACAGATTGAGGCGAAGATTACCGATCGGACGAAAGCGATTATTTTCTGCTTCCCGAATAATCCGACAGGCTCCATCATGACCAAGGAAGAACTGGCCGCACTCGCAGCAGTTTTTGCCCGGCATGATCTAGTTGTGATTTCTGATGAAATTTACGCGGAGTTGACGTATGACACGAATCATACCAGCCTTGCTTCACTTCCGGGCATGAAAGATCGTACGATTCTGTTGTCCGGTTTCTCGAAGGCATTTGCAATGACGGGTTGGCGTATTGGCTATGCAGCGGGACCGGAAGATATCATTCAGGCTATGGTGAAGATTCACCAGTATACGATGCTTTGCGCCCCGATTATGGGACAGATAGCGGCGCTTGAATCGCTTCGACACGGTATGGAAGCGAAAGAACGGATGGTAGAAAGCTACCGTCAGCGCCGTAATTATGTAGTGAAATCGTTTGAACAAATCGGTCTGTCCTGCCATAAGCCGGAAGGCGCGTTCTATGCATTTCCTTCCATTGCTTCGACGGGCATGCCAGCGGAAGAATTCGCCGAGAAGCTGATTCTCGAACAGAAAGTAGCGGTCGTTCCTGGGCATGTTTTCGGTGACGGAGGGGCGCAGCATATCCGCTGTTCTTATGCTACTTCATTAGAAAACCTTGAGATAGCCATTGACCGTATGGACGCGTTTTTGCGGGCGCAAAAATAGGGGGATTTAAAAGGACGTCCACTTGCTTATTTAAGGATTTTCCAGCTCCTACTTCGTCCCCCATATTTAAAAAAAGAGAGGCAGAAAATGCCTCTCTTTTTTTGTTCTAAAAAGACAAAAATCGAGAAAAAAACCGAAAAATCATGAAAAAAATGGATTTTTTTCGCCATTTCTCCCTCTAATTATCTGGGTGAAAACTCATAAGAATTTTATTGTCAAGGAAAAAAGTCGGAATTATGATGTCGGCTTTTTTGCTTTTTGTTTGAAAAAAGGCTCGAAGCATTGTCATGCAGGGAAAAAAAGACTTTTTTTGTCAGTGTAAATGAGAAGGCTTTTCATAGTTTTTTAATAAAATGATCATAAAAAAACAATGGAACGTTATTAAAAAAGAAAAAATGTAAACAGTAAAAAGAAAATTCTGAATTGTAAGCCGGTATGAAATAACCAAATAAAGCAAAGCAAAATACAATCTTTGTATCATTTTTCATTTCTGTGCCTTGGTATATAGTGTTGTACGTGAAGGACATCAACAGAAAACTTAAGAGAGGAATTGGAGGATGCCACAACAAGAGGAAACAATGAATGTACGAGAAGTTGTCACTACTCTTCGAAAGCGATTCTGGATGATTGTTCTCGTTACGCTGTTTTTTGTCGTAGCAAGTGCAGGGATTACATATCTGGTCATGACCCCAGTCTATCAGGCGAAATCGGAACTATTGGTGAACAAATCGCAAGAAGGGAATAAACCGGGAACGATCTCTCGCAATGATATCGAATCCAATCTTCAATTGATTGAAACATATAGCGTCGTAATGAAAAGTCCGCGCGTAATGGATAAAGTGGCGCAGAAGATGGGAGAACCGAACCGCACATCCGCTCTTACTGGACAAATTAATGTCTCGGCGGTCAAAGATTCGCAGGTAATCTCCATCGAAGCGAAAGACCCGGACAAGCAAAGGGCAGCCAAACTAGCCAATACTGTTGCGCAAACCTTTCAACAAGAGATTGTCACTATCATGAACGTAGACAACGTACAGATTCTTACTGAAGCGAAAGCGAATGCCATCAAAGCACCGGTACAACCGAAACCGGCCGTGAATCTGGCGATTGCGTTTGTGATTGGTCTTATCTTCTCAGTTGCATGCGCGTTCCTGCTTGAGTATTTGGACAATACGCTAAAGACCGAAGAAGATATCGAGAACCATCTGGGCTTGCCTGTTATCGGCTCGATTGCTGTGATTGAATCGGACGACAAAACGAGTGTGCATAGTCTGAAAGAAAGACAAACCCATGTAGCAGCGGCAGGTGAGAATTCATGAGTACAGTAAAGGCAGTAAACAAACGATACGAAAAGTTAATTACGCATTGGGATCCGAAGTCACCAGTTTCAGAAGCGTACCGAACACTTCGTACGAATATTCAGTTTGCGGGCATAGATGAAGAGGTTAAGACCATTCTGGTAACCAGTACCGCCCCAGAAGAGGGAAAATCTACGACATCCGCGAATCTCGCTGTCGTTATGGCGCAGGCGGGCAAACGTACGCTGTACATTGATGCAGATCTACGTAAACCGACTAGTCATAAAACGTTCTATCTTCCAAATCGTCACGGGTTAACCAATTATTTGGCAGGGCAGATTCCATTGGAGAGCACAGTACAGGAGACTGGGATTGAGAACCTGTGTGTTATGACTGCGGGGCCCATTCCACCTAATCCTGCGGAGCTTCTTGGCTCGAAGAAAATGAGAGCGGCGATGGAGGAGTTGCAAGAGCATTTCGAAGCGATCATTCTTGATACACCACCGACGCTTGCGGTAGCCGACTCTACTATTCTGGCAAGGCTTGTAGACGGCTGTATTCTCGTAGTCAATTCCGGTAAAACGAACCGTGATATGGCTAAGAGAGCGAAGCGACAACTAGAAAGTACGAACGCACGCCTACTCGGCGTCGTGCTGAACAATAAGAAGATGAAGAAAAACGACGATTACTATTACTATCAGAAGTAAGAGCGAGTAAAGGAGACAGTGAGGGGAGCGGGAATGAATGTAGACATTCACAATCATATTTTGTGGGGGCTTGATGACGGAGCTCAAAGTCCGGAAGAGACGCTGGCGCTGGCGCGTGACGCAGTACAGAACGGTATCACGCATGTCATCGCTACCCCGCACCATATGGACGGTAAATATGAGAATCCTGCATCTTCTATTATGCAACGAGTGGACGAAGCCAATCGCTTGCTTACAGAACATGAAGTGCCACTTACCATTCTTCCAGGGATGGAACTGCATCTCTACGGTGAAATTGTGCAGGACTTCCAGGCAGCGAAGCAGACGCTTCTAACACTGAACCATACCCAATCGTATGTACTGCTAGAACTGCCATATGATCACGTTCCGGCGTATACAGAGCGTCTCCTATTCGATTTGCAGATGGAAGGCTATATTCCGGTTATCGCTCATCCAGAACGAAACCATGCAATACGGGAGCGGCCATCGACTTTGTATCGCATGGTCGAGAGAGGCGTCCTCGCGCAAATAACGGCAGCGAGTGTTGCCGGGAAATTCAGCGACAAATATCAAGAAATTTCACGGAAACTTATCGAGCATAACTTAATCCATTTCATCGCTTCTGATGCGCATAATGTAACGCGTCGCGGATTCGCCCTGAAGGCGGCGTACGAATGGATTGATCACAAGCTTGGACAGCAGTATACGCGCTTTTTTCAGGAGAATGCATGCCGTCTGATTTCCGGACGGGATATTGCGGCCCCTTCCCCGCTTCCTTTTGAAAGAAAAAAGAAGCGTAAAAAATTCTTGGGACTGTTCTAATGCCTCTGCACATGAATGGTCAGGTAACTGCCTGCTGCACCTCTATCACTGCAGGCACTCGGCCATGCTGTGGGCATGAAACGCAAAACAGGGCAATGCCTTAGACGTTCGTCGTCAGGGGTATGGTGTGAGGTCGGGTTAAATGCCCAAAAATCACCCATTATATCTTACTATGAAAAATCTACTTTAAGTATATAAGCAAATTATCAAGATTACAACGAAGGAAGTGGCTCTATGTCTACTATTTCGTTTGCTATTGTCGGATGTGGACATATCGCAAACAAGCATATCGAGGCGATTCGGAATATTCCAAATGCAACTCTGGCAGCGGTATGCGATACCAATCCGGAACGACTAAAGGAATATGCGGACACGCATCATGTGCGCGGATATCTTTCACTTGAAGAAATGCTTGAGAAGGAAACCGAACTTGACGCGGTTTCTATCTGCACTCCGAGCGGATTGCATGCGCCGCTTGCGGTCCAGGCTGCACAGGCTAAAAAGCACGTTGTCGTAGAGAAGCCCATTGCGCTTACTCTCGAAGATGCAGACCGCATCATTCAGGCATGTAAGGACAACGGTGTTAAGTTGTCTGTCGTACATCCAAACCGGTTTCGCCCGGCCGTTATGGAATTGAAAAAATTCAAAGATCGGGGGCTATTCGGCAAGTTAAGTCATGTGAATGCGACGGTACGCTGGAATCGCAACCAGGCGTATTATGATCAGGCACCGTGGCGTGGTACGAAAGCGCTTGATGGGGGCGTGCTCATGAACCAGGCGATTCACAATTTGGATTTGATGTACTGGCTAACAGGACCCGTTGAAGAAGTACAAGCATACAACGCAACACGCTTGCGTGACATTGAAGCGGAAGACGTATCTGTTGCCGTTCTGAGGTTCAAAGACGGTACGCTTGGTATCATCGAGGCGGCGGCGACGATTTACCCGAAAAACTATGAAGAATCGCTTAGCATCTTCGGCGAAACGGGCACTGCCGTTATTTCCGGACGTACGGCTAACTGGATAAAGCATCTGATCTTTGAAGGCGTATCGGAAGAGGAGACGGCACGGGTCATTGAACAGGTAGAGCAAGATCCGTTCGGAACACCCGGGCATCAACATATCATCGCGGACATGGCCGATGCGATTCGGGAAGATAGAGAGCCGCTGGTTACAGGACAGGATGGCCGCAATGCACTGCAGCTCGTTCTGACCGTATACGAAGCGGCGGAAAAACATGCACCCGTCAAATGGGGCGAAAGCAAGGAATTAGTTAGCAGCCAACAGTGAGAGGAGAACAGAGACAATATGGAACAAACAATGCGTAAAGTATCTTTACTGGATTTGACTGCCCAGTATGAAGATATTAAACCTGAAATTAAACAAGCGGTAGATAACGTCCTAGAGAGCGGGAATTATATCATGGGCCCGTTCGTAAAAAGCTTTGAGCAAGCAATGGCTGAATATTGCGGCACAAAGTATGCGATCGGTGTTGCCAATGGTACGGATGCTCTACTTCTCACGCTCGATGCGCTTGGTGTTGGAGCTGGAGATGAAGTCATCACGACGCCGTTTACGTTCTTTGCTTCTGCGGAGGTCATCTCTCAACTGGGTGCCACACCGGTATTTGTTGACATCGATCCGGATACGTATAACATGGACCCGGCCAAGCTAGAAGCCGCTATCACGCCAAAAACGAAAGCGATTATGCCAGTTCATATTTTCGGCCAACCGGTAGATATGGACGAAATACTAGAGATTGCAAACAAACATAATGTATTTGTTGTCGAGGATGCATGTCAGGCTATTGGTTCGAGATATAAAGGCAAGCGCATCGGTTCGCTGGGTACAGCCGGTTGCTTTTCATTCTTTCCGACGAAGAATCTCGGCGGATATGGTGATGGCGGTATCGTAGTAACGAACGATGAAGAACTGGCTCGTAAAATTCAAATTTTGCGCGTCCACGGTAGCAATCCGAAATACTATCACTCCGTTATCGGCTACAATAGCCGTCTGGATGCACTGCAAGCAGCTATGCTACAGGTAAAGCTGAAGTACATCGATCAATGGAATCAGCAGCGCCGCGACAAAGCCGCTATTTATAACGAAGCATTGAAAGATTTGTCGATTACACTGCCATATGTAAAGGAAAATCGTGAAGCCGTATTCCATCTGTATATCATCCAAACTAAATATCGTGATGAATTGATGGCTCACCTCAAAGAGCACGGTATTGCTTCCGGCGTGTACTATCCTGTTCCGCTACATAAGCAGGAGGTATACAGCGATCTCGAATACGAAGATGGAAGCCTCGCCGAATCGGAGAAGGCTTCGCTTGGGACAATGGCGCTGCCGCTCTATCCGGAACTGACAATGGACGATCAAGAATATGTTATCTCGGTTGTACGCGAATTTTTTGAAGCGAAGGGAGAGAGAGTATGACTCCATCAGTAGCAGTTGCTTCTTCACTAGCTGAAGAGCTTATCCAGAAGATCGAGCAAAAAACCGCGGTAATCGGTGTAGTTGGCCTCGGCTATGTGGGTCTGCCACTCGCGGTAGAAAAGGCGAAAGCCGGATACAACGTAATTGGCTTCGATGTTCAGTCAAGTAAAGTGGACATGGTCAATGAAGGCGTTAATTATATTGGAGACGTCGTTGATAATGACTTGCGTGAGATTGTACAGCAACAAAAGCTGCGCGCCACATCAGACTATTCGTTCATCAACGAAGTGGACGCGATCGCCATCTGCGTACCGACGCCACTGGACACGTACCAGCAGCCGGATACGAGTTATGTCGAATCCTCTGCACGTGAAATTGCCAAGTATTTGCATCCGGGCATGCTCGTTGTGCTTGAGAGCACAACATACCCGGGCACTACAGAAGAATTGCTCAAGCCGATTCTCGAAGAGTCCGGCCTTGTATGCGGGAAGGATTTCTTCCTTGCATACTCGCCGGAACGTGTCGACCCTGGCAACAAACACTACAACACGAAGAACACGCCGAAAGTCGTTGGGGGCGTAACGCCGAATTGCACGAAAGTAGCGGCGTCTATGTACCGTTCCGTACTTGAAGGGGATGTGCACGAAGTATCCAGCCCGGCGGTGGCGGAGCTGGAGAAGATTTATGAGAACACGTTCCGTCATATCAATATCGCGTTGGCGAATGAAATGGCGATTCTTTGCAATAAGATGGGCATTGACGTCTGGGAGATGATCGATGCAGCCAAAACAAAACCATACGGATTCATGGCGTTCTATCCGGGACCAGGGCTTGGCGGCCATTGCATTCCTATAGACCCGTTCTATCTGACCTGGAAAGCGCGTGAGTATAACTATCATACACGTTTGATTGAGCTTGCCGGTGAGATCAACAATAGCATGCCAGAGTTCGTCGCCGAGCGTGCGGCCAACCTGTTGAACAAGGAAGGCAAACCGTTGAAAGGCTCCACTGTATACTTGCTCGGCGTAGCGTATAAGAAAGATATTAACGATATTCGGGAATCACCAGTGCTCAATATCATTGATATCCTCGAAGAAAAGGGAGCGAACATCGTATACAGTGATCCGCATATTCCGTCATTTAAACGGCGCGGCAAAGAATACCATGCGGTCGGGCTAACGCAGGAAAGCTTGCAAAAGTCAGACCTTGTTATGGTAACGACCGACCATACCGCGTTCGATTATAGCTTAATTAGCCGGTTTGCGCCTGCCGTTCTTGATACGCGGAATGCACTCAAAACCGAAGCGAAGCCGAAGCTCTATGAAATTCTATAGGAAGTTGAGGGAGTACCATCAAGGGCACATGGACAAAACAGGCTGGGTGGGTCAAAATCATACTCGTTTGCCTTGCTGCGTTCTTCCTTTTCAGCACATTGTACTCCTGGTGGTACTCGCCTGGAGCTAACCGACAGGAGAAGGAGCTGTGGGAAGAAACAGTTACACCATATCTGGGCCGGACACTTGGTACAAGCCAGGAGATGTACGATGCGGGGCAAATGTTGATGGTTCCACTGCATGCGGCGTTCACGATGCACGAGAAAAGATGGCAGCAGGAATTCTCGGGTCATTTCGCCCGGGAGTTCGCCCGGCTTGAAGCGGAAAGCGGGAACGAGAAGATGGAAGACAGGCTGGGGAGACTGCAGTATTTATATCTTTCCAGCCGTTTTCTTGTTCTGGCTACGCAGTCGGGTAAGCGGGAGTTAATTCCGACGTACATGCCTTCCGTTCTGTATCGTGAAGTGGAAAGGCTATGGAAGCAAGCACCAGCCTGGCAATGGGGCCGTAAACCGTTTGAAGGCGGAATGAAAGAACGCGTCGTATGGAAGCTCTCTGAACCGAAGACGGATAAGCGCTATTATACGGCGATTATGGATGAAGAATTGTTTTTATTTGCTATTGCTGCTGACTTGCGCACATATGAACGGGAAACGTTTAACGGCAAGATTGAATCGCCGCTAATAACCGACGTACTGGCTACAGCGGATAAAGCTTTTCGTAAAGGCGTGAAATTCAGAGGAGACGGGCGCTGGGTATTCCAGCCTGGTATCTGGTCGGACCATCCGGATTATCTATATGCGGGACGACGGGAGAAAAAAGCGAACATGAAACCGGCTCCTGTGAAAGATATTGCCTGGGATACATCGCACAGCCACCGCTTTCCGCTCTGGCTGCTGAGCATGTCGCAGGCGCAGCAGAAAGACTCGACGAACCGTAGATTCTACGAGGCGCTGCGTAAGGGAATGGAAAAACAATTCTATGAGCAAGTGTTGATTCAGCCATCGCGTGATTTTCCAGCCTACCGAACGAAGAATTTCATCGATGGACGAAACGGCGTATATCGCTGGGGCTACCAAAGTCTTGGCACAGATAATGGCTACGGGCCATATGAGCTTTCCGGTACGCTATTGCTTGGCTGGTGGACATTCCTTGATTCAGAGAGAATACGCCACGTATACGATAAGATGTCGCAACAGTTTCCTAGTATCGCTAATGTGGCGGGCATCTACAATGAACCGGATACGCCACGCAAGCAGGCATCAACCCAGCAGCAAGTAAAGCTTCGCTCGCTGCTGATGGATTTATCGAGCGGAATGGAAGTGAAACTAAAAAACTAGCGAGAAGAGAGGAGTGAACAATAGTCCTTTGCTTGGAAATGTTGGAATCATGATGCGGGTAAAAAAGTTCTTTTCCGGGGGTTCGTTTATCCGCAATGTATTGGTATTAACAGGCGGAACCGCATTCGCCCAGCTGTTGGTGGTAGCGGTTTCTCCGCTGTTAACCCGGATGTATCGGCCCGAAGATTTCGGAACGCTGGCTGTATATGCTTCATTGCTTTCAGTTTTGGCAGTGATAGCATCATTACGTTATGAATTGGCCATTCTCCTACCAGATACAGAAGAAGACGCGGCGAACATAATGGTTCTATCACTGCTTACGCTGGTAGGAATGACCGCGCTGACCGGTATTCTTGTATGGGTGTTCGGAGATGCGCTTGTGCAGCAGGTCAATGCGCCTGCGTTAGGTCCGTATCTCTGGCTTTTACCCTGTAGTGTATTCGGTGTCGGGCTTTACCAAATTCTGAACTACTGGTCGGTGCGCAAGCGGGAATTTGGCCGTGTCGCCGCTACGAAGGTACGGCAGAGTACAGCCCAGGTGATCACGCAGATTGCCTGCGGTCTTATGGCCTGGCGTCCGCTAGGTCTTCTGCTGGGGGACGCCATCGGTCGCATTGGTGGAAGCGGAACACTGGCGCGCAGTGTATTCCGTACGGATCGCACAGCGCTTAAAGCCGTATCCGGCACCCGCATGAAACAGATGGCCGTACGCTATAAGCGTTTTCCGCTTCTGACCAGTTTTTCATCGTTGTTTAATAGTGCGGGCTTGCAGTTACCACCACTTCTGCTCGTTATGTTCTTCGGAACGCAGATCGGCGGATTCTATGCGCTCGTACAGCGGGTTGTTGGCGCACCGATGACGATGGTGGGCCAATCGGTCGCCCAGGTATTCTTCGGTGAATCGGCCCGGCTGGCACGGGAGAATCCGGTCGCGTTGAAAAAATTGTATTTCAAAGCGGCAAGCAAGCTGTTTTTGCTCGGCGGCGTTCCGATTGGTCTGCTGGCATTGGTCGCTCCATGGGCATTCGAATTGATTTTTGGTGATGAATGGGGAGAAGCGGGCATCTACATCCAGATTATGACGCTTGGCTTTATCGCGCAGTTCGTCGTCGTACCTCTATCACAGACATTAAACATGCTGGAGCGCCAGGGGATGCAGTTGGCCTGGGATATCTTCCGTTTTGTCATCATCATTGGAGGTCTGGTGCTGTCATCGGTATTGAAACTTCCGGCCAGAGAAGCGATTGTCATCTACGGTGCAGGCATGTTCGTCTGCTACGTGGTGCTATTCTTCCTGTCGGCACAAGCTGTCATCCAACATTCCAAAAAAGGAACACAACATGAACAACATCAAGGGTAGAATTCTCCTGCTTCTCGGCGCTCTTATTTATGGAGGGCTGTTGAGCTGGGTTTATATCGATTTAGTTTCTCCAGCCTTCGCGTACATGGGCTATGTTTATTATTCGCCTTCTTCATCCATGGTAATGCTGGCTTTTGCGGCTGCTGCTTTGCCTGCACTATGGATGCCGCTTGTAGTGAAACGTCCTTCGCAGGTAGTGTATTGGATACTGTATGTATTGGTCTACATTCCGGCTTCCATCATTCCTTTTTATACGTTGAGGATGGAGGACGGCAAAGTCGTAGCGTTTTCGCTGTCACTATTGGCCGTGTTCGCTATACTGGGCGCATCCACCCGCCTGCCGTATTTGCCGATTCGCCGCCTTGAATTGCCGCCGGTTTTGTTCTGGCTTGGCATTGCGCTCATTAGTGCGGTTTTCTATGGACTTATCGTCGCCACATACGGAGTCCGTTTTGACGTAGGTGCTCTATCGGATGTGTATGACGTGCGTGAGAAATATAAGGAGAGCGGCGGCGGTCTCGTATCCTACGCCATAGCCTGGCAGTCAGGCGTTATCAATCCGCTAATCATGGCGTACGGTCTGGTAACGAGGAAGCCAGGGCTGGTAGCGGCTGGCCTGTTTGGTCAGATGTTTATTTTCTCGATTACCGGACAGAAAAGTATTTTCTTCTCGCTGCTGCTCAATATCGTTCTCCTACTTCTACTGAACCGTAAGAAGAACGGATTTGGCATTAGCATGCTATACGGTGCTGCCATATTCACAGTATTGTGCGTACTCGTGGATGCATTCCTTGAAGATATGGTGCTCGTATCGTTGTTCGTACGTCGACTCATTCTGACACCGGGGCTTCTGACTGGTTATTACTACGAGTTTTTCACGAACAATCCACAGGTACATCTGGCCCACAGTATATTCAAAAGCTTTCTGGATTATCCATATACGATGAAGCCGGTATACGTTATCGGCTATCAGTATATGGGTAGTGCATCGATGGCAGCAAACGCTAATCTGTGGGCCGATAGCTACGCTAACTTCGGATACCTGGGGCTATTCGTATTCACGATGCTATTGGGGGCGGTGCTGTGGCTATTCGACAGCATTACCCGGCACTGCGAGTATCAGGTGAAATGCCTGATGCTTGGCATACCGACGTTTGCGCTATCCAATTCGGCGCTTTTAACCACCCTTCTTACGCACGGTATTCTTCTGGCCCTTATCTTGGCCTATATTCTACCGAGCATAAAGAAGAAGGAGGAGAGCGAAGCGACATTCTCTCCTGAAGAAATATGGAAGAAGAGCATGCCGCTATCACCTGTTGCTTCATTATCACAATATACGGAGCGTGACTTATGAGAAATTTTGTAATCTGCCACCTCACATCCGTTCATCCACCGATGGATACAAGGATTTTTACGAAAGAATGCAGCTCGCTTGCGGGTGCCGGATATGAGACGCATCTCATCGTACCGGATGCGCCCGCAGGTATGCATAACGGGGTCCGCTTTCATTCGATTACACGCGGACGGGGCAGACTGAACCGCATGACAAAGACGGTACGTGATGTCTACCGTAAAGCGATAGAGATCGATGCGGATGCGTATCATTTCCATGACCCGGAATTGCTTCCGGTAGGTCTGCTGCTCAAGATGAAAGGCAAAAAAGTTGTCTATGACGTGCATGAAGATGTACCGCGGCAAATTCTCTCAAAGTATTGGATTCCTGCACCACTGCGCAAGGTTATCTCCCGCACGTTCGAAACGTTCGAGAACTTCGCGGCAAAACGATTTGATACGATCGCGGCAGCAACGCCATTCATCAGCAAGCGATTCGCCCGTATTGGCTGCCACTCCCTGTATGTTAACAATTATCCGCTTCTAGCTGAATTCGTGACGCCGGAGCGGGATTGGTCGCGCAAGGAACGGGCCGTCACATATGTGGGCGGTATCAGCGTGAAACGCGGCATTCAAGAGATGGTAAAAGCCATGGGAAGAACCGATACGAAGTTGCTTCTGGCAGGCAAGTTCATTCCGGCATCACTTCGTGACGAGACAACCCGAATTCCTGGCTGGGAGCGTGTAGAGGAGTTCGGACATGTAAGCCGTGAGGAAGTGCAGCAAATACTGGGACGCAGCATGGCTGGGCTGGTCACGCTCCATCCGATTATCAATTACAAGGATGCGTTGCCTGTAAAGATGTTCGAATATATGGCTGCTGGCATCCCGGTCATTGCTTCTGACTTTCCGCTCTGGCGCGAGATTGTTGAAGGGAATGAGTGCGGCATCTGCGTCGATCCGCTTGACGATAAGCAAATTGCCGAAGCGATTCAATATCTTGTCGATCATCCCGAAGAAGCCAAGCGAATGGGTGACAATGGCCGACGTGCCATTGAGGAGAAATATAGCTGGGAGATGGAAGCCAAAAAGCTTGTTGCGATGTATGAGGGCTTCGGACCTGGAACGCAGCGGTCGATACCGCTTCAAAAGCAGGCATCTTCACAGTAAATTTGCTTTTAACCGTACGATTGCATCCATCTTACTCCGTAGAGAAAGGGGGAGAGAAAAAAGAAATGAACATTTGGATTTTTAACCATTATGCAATTGCGCCTGGTGCAAGCGGGGGAACACGTCACTATGATCTAGCAAGAGAGCTTGTAAAACGCAATTATAACGTAACAATTTTCGCCTCTTCTTTCTCTCATCAGGAACGCAAGGAACGTTATATTCCGGAGCCGGACATGAAGTGGAAGGAAGAGACATATAACGGCGTCCGCTTCGTCTGGATTAAAACCCCGGAGTACAAGCGTAACGACTGGCGACGGGTTGCCAATATGCTGAGCTATACTGTGCAATCGTATATGCTGGGCAAGAAAAGGAACGAAAAGCCGGATCTTATTATCGGAACGCTTATGCATCCGCTGGCCGCGCTGGTCGGCTGCATGCTGGCACGTAAATACAAATGCACCTTCTATTTTGAGGAGCGTGATCTCTGGCCGCAGACGCTTATCGATTTAGGTAAAGTGTCCAGCAATAATCCTGTCGTCTGGATGCTTCGCAAGCTGGAACACTTCCTATATAGAAATGCGCGGCGGATTATCGTCTTATTTGACAAAGCTGACCAGTACGTTGCCGGGCAAGGCTTCGATACCGAAAAGGTAGTCTATCTGCCGAACGGAGCAGATCTGGACCGGTATAAAGGGGATACCCTGCTCTCCAACGACCTGGAGCGGGTATTCGCTTCTCTGGAAGGAAAACTTGTTGTGACGTATACGGGGGCGCACGGGATAGCCAATCATCTTGACCCGATACTGGATGCGGCAGGCATTCTTAAAGATAGGAACAATCAGATTCACTTCGTTATGGTAGGGGATGGACCGGAGAAGCAACGGCTTGTGGAACGGGCGAGACAAGAGAAACTTACCAACATTACGTTCGTTCCTCCGGTCAAAAAAGAAGATATTCCGACTATCCTGCTTCGCTCCGATATCGGCGTGATTTCTATGCAGGATGCGGAGATTTATAAATGGGGCTTCAGCTTGAATAAGATGTACGATTACATGGCCGCCTCCCTTCCGATTGTGCTGCTGTGCCAGCTTGAGGAAACGCCGATTGAGATGTCCGGTGCCGGAATGAAGGTCAGCAATCCGAAGCAGATGGCGGAATCACTGCAATTCCTGGCACTGAACCGTACTGCGCTACAGCAGATGGGCGAGAAGGGACGCAAGTATGTAGAGAACAATCACGCATGGAAGAAACTCGCTTACCGCTTGATGGATGTCATCGAAAAAGATATCCCGGTACGCGATATAAACGCTGTGTCGGTACAGGCGGTACGCACCTTACCGAAAAATGAGAGGAAGGAATACAACGCATGAATATTACGTTTGGAAAAAATACCATCATCGAAGATTCGGTCGTATTGGGTGAGAATGTCACCATCGGTCATAATGTCATCATCTATGAGGGCAGTGTCATCGGAGATAACGTCATCATCCAGGATAATGTCATTATTGGTAAGCAGCCGACCAAAGCGAAAAACTCGGTTTTAAAAGAAGTGAAGAAAAATCCACCTGTTATCATCGGCGACGGTTGCACGATCGGAACGTCATCTATTATTTATGCCGGTGCGATACTGGAAAACGATGTATTCGTCGCTGACCTTGCTACCATTAGAGAGCGCGTAACAGTGGGAGAAAGAACGATTGTTGGTCGTGGTGTCGCCATCGAGAATGATTGCACAATCGGACGCAAGTGCAAGCTGGAGACGAATTGCTATATTACCGCATATTCCAATCTGGGCAACTATGTATTCGTTGCACCATGCGTTGTGACTAGCAACGATAACTATATGGCCCGCAGCAAAGAGCGTTTTGACAAGATGAAGGGTGTAACGGTAAAAGACGGCGGCCGCATCGGGGCAAACGCGATTACATTGCCGGGCATCACGATTGAAGAGGACGGAACGGTCGCGGCTGGCAGCATCGTAACCCGTGATGTGAAGAAAGAAGAACTGGTTGTCGGCATCCCGGCCAAGAAGTTGCGGGACGTGCCGCAGGATCAATTGCTACGCAACCAGGAATAACTTATATAGAGCAGCGAAACGGAGGGAGAAGCATGGTGAAACGGTCATTCGATCTTGTTTGCTCACTTTCTCTGCTATTCATCACGCTTCCGATTATCGGGGCATGTGCTCTGCTGGTCCGACGCAAACTTGGCACACCGGTTCTGTTTAAACAGGAGCGTCCCGGGCTTCATGGCAAGCCATTTCATATTTATAAGTTCCGTACGATGACGGATGAACGGGACGGACATGGGAATCTGCTTCCAGACGATGTGCGTTTGACCCGGTTCGGCCGACTGTTGCGTAAGCTTAGCCTTGACGAGCTGCCGCAGCTATTTAATGTAGTGAAAGGCGACATCAGCCTTGTTGGGCCGCGCCCGCTGCTGATGGAATACTTGCCCAGGTACACGTCACGGCAGGCCCGTCGCCATGAGGTTAAGCCAGGCATTACTGGATGGGCACAAGTAAACGGACGCAACGCGATTAGCTGGGAGGAGAAATTCGAGCTCGATGTGTGGTATGTCGAGAACCAGTCGTTCTGGCTTGATTTGAAAATCCTGTGGCTGACCTTCTTTAAGGTCATTCGTTCAGAAGGCGTTAGCAAAGAAGGCCATGCGACCATGACGAAGTTTATGGGACAGACACAAGCACATGAAAACGAACGAAAGAAGGCGTAAGAATGATGAATCAGCGGATTTATTTATCTCCCCCACATATGGGTGGAGAAGAACAAAAATATATTGCCGAGGCGTTTGAAACGAACTGGATTGCGCCGCTCGGCCCAAATGTGGAAGGCTTTGAGCTCGAACTGGCTGAGTACGTCGGTGTGCAGGGAGCACTTGCACTTAGTTCCGGTACGGCAGCAATTCACCTCGCGTTGCGTCTACTGGATGTTAGCGCAGGCGATACGGTATTCTGCTCCAGTTTGACCTTTGTGGCAAGCGCTAATCCGATACTGTACCAGGGTGCGACTCCGGTATTTATCGATTCGGAGCCGAATACATGGAACATGTCGCCGGACGCACTGGAGAGAGCGATGCAGGATGCTGAGACGGCAGGAACGCTTCCGAAAGCGGTCGTCATTGTCAATCTGTACGGGCAAAGCGCGGACATGGAGCCGCTGCTGGCCATCTGCGACCGCTACGGTGTGCCAGTTATTGAAGATGCAGCCGAATCGCTCGGCGCGACCTATAAAGGAAAAAGCAGTGGTACATTCGGAAGGTTCGGCATTTATTCCTTTAACGGCAATAAAATCATCTCTACGTCCGGTGGTGGCATGCTCGTCTCTGACGATATCGAAGCATTGGAGAAAGCGCGCTTCTGGTCTACACAGGCTCGTGATCAGGCTCGTCATTACCAGCACAGTGAGCTTGGCTACAACTACCGCATGAGTAACATTCTAGCCGGAGTCGGGCGAGGACAGTTGCGTGTGCTTGATGACCGGATTCAGGCGCGTCGAGCAGTATTTGACCGCTACGCGAATGCATTGGCCGATACCCCAGGTTTCACATTCATGCCGGAGGCAGAAGAAGGATATACGACCCGCTGGCTGACGGCGTTGACGGTGGACGAGCAGACAGCAGGCGTTAGTGCTGTACAGATTGTTGATGCGCTTGCTGAAGAGAACATTGAAGCGCGACCGGTTTGGAAGCCGCTACATTTGCAGCCGTTGTTTACGGATTGCAACTATTATCCGCATGCGGAAGACCGCAGTGTATCAGATGAGCTATTCGCGAATGGATTATGCCTGCCTTCCGGTTCGAGCCTGACGGAAGAAGAGCAGGAGCGGGTAATTGCAGGTGTAAGACGCGCCATACAAGTCGTATGCGAAAAATAACGGAAGTAGGTGAAACCGCATGAAGTATTCCAAAAGAATTATGTTATTGCTTGCGGTGGATTCGTTTATCGTATTGTGTTCGGTATTTATCAGCTATCTATTACGGTTCGAAGCCAGAATCCCTGAGCCGTTCTGGGATAGTATGCCGTACGCGATGGGAGGGGTTTGGCTGGTCACCTGCGCCGTGTTCTATTTTTCCAACCTGTACCGCCGGGTATGGAAATATGCGAGCGTAGGGGAGCTGGTATTGATTATCCGTACAACGACGGTCGCACTTGGAGTGAACCTCATACTGTACGCCGCAGTGCGTGCGTCCGGTATGGATATCGGAATCCCGCTGTCCGTCTTTTTGTTATCCTGGATGACTACAACGATAGGCATTGCCGGCTCGCGCCTTCTCTGGCGTATTGTACGCGGTAGCCAGGTGAAAATCCAGCCGCATCATAAGAAAGCGCTCATCGTGGGGGCGGGCGACGCGGGTACGCTTGTGGCAAAAGAGCTAAAGCATTTTCCCGATACGACGTTGTACCCGGTAGCGTTTATCGATGACGACCCGGCCAAGCTGTATATGGAAGTTGGAGGGTTGCCGGTCGTTGGAACGAGACGGGACATTCCAGCCGTCGTTAAGCGACTCGGCATCGATACGATTGTACTGGCGCTGCCGTCCGCTGCGAAGTCGGATACGGCCAACGTCATCAAGATATGCAAGAAAACATCCGCCAGCATTAAGATTTTGCCGCGTGTGAGTGATGTAATACACGGTAACGTATCCATCAGTACAATCCGTGATGTCAATGTAGAAGACCTGTTGGGCCGTGACCCGGTGGCAGTCGATTTGAAAGGCATCGCAGAATATGTGACCAATAAAACAGTGCTCATTACCGGTGCAGGCGGCTCGATCGGCTCAGAGCTGTCACGCCAAATCGCAGGATTCCAACCGGAGAAAATGCTATTGCTTGGACACGGCGAGAACAGCATCTATGCGATTGAGAATGAATTGAAGCGTAAACATCCAAACCTGGCGTATGAGACGGTTATCGCCGATGTTCAGGATCGGCAGCGGATGGTTGAAGTATTCGATCGGTACCGTCCGGCGGTTGTCTTCCATGCTGCCGCGCACAAGCATGTGCCACTGATGGAACGCAATCCGGCTGAAGCGATTAAAAATAATGTAATCGGCACGAAAAATGTAGCGCAGTGCGCTAACCTTTTCGGAGTGGAGCGCTTCGTACTGATTTCGACTGATAAGGCGGTCAACCCGACCAGCGTGATGGGGACGACTAAGCGGATTGCTGAAATGATTGTACAAAGCTTAAACCGCCGTAGTACAACCAAGTTCGTTGCCGTTCGGTTTGGCAACGTGCTCGGTAGCCGGGGCAGCGTCATCCCGATTTTTAAACAGCAAATCAGAGAAGGCGGGCCGGTAACGGTCACCCACCCAGAGATGGTACGTTATTTCATGACGATTCCGGAGGCTGTACAGCTGGTCATTCAGGCGGGTGCTATTGCTGAAGGTGGCGAGACGTTCGTGTTGGATATGGGAGAACCGGTGAAAATCGCAAAACTGGCGCATGATCTGATTCGTCTGTCTGGATTGGAGCCAGATCGGGATATCAAAGTAGAATATACTGGCATGCGTCCAGGCGAGAAGTTATATGAGGAATTGCTGACCGCAGAAGAAGGTACGGCAGGAACGACGCACGACCGTATTTTTATTGGTAAACCTGCCGTTTTCTCGGTTAAGGAATTCATGGCGAAGCTTGAAAAACTGGAGCGAGCCGCTTTCAACAACTATATGCCGGTAGAACCGGAACACCTAAAGGCAATGCTGAAAGACCTCGTGCCGACATATCAACTGGCGGCATCTGACCTGGAAGAAGCGAAGAACAGACAGAAAGCGGCTGAAGCTGTTGTAAATCGGCTGAAGCTGGAGGTGGCGCTCGGCGCCGAAAAGTGACGGGGAGTTGATAGCTGTTGATTACAAGAAACGCAGACAAGGGGCTGGACCAGAAGGCTCTGACCGATATCTTGCTTGATATTTACGAGAAGGGTGAGCAACTACAAGCAGTCGATACGAGAGACATTGTCTCGGATATTGTATTCCAACTCAAACCATTCATGGAGAGTGAGCGGGGATATGATTGAATTGATAGGAATCTCACGCCACTACCGGGACGGTAGGGAGAGAATCACTGTGCTTGAAAATGTGAACCTAGATGTACAACAAGGAGAGTTCGTATCCATTCTGGGGCCGTCCGGTTCGGGTAAATCCACACTGCTTACGATTCTTGGTCTACTGGACAAGCCGGATACAGGAACGTACTTGCTGTCCGGAGAAGATGTGACACGGTATGGGGACGGCAAGCTGGCTTGCGTCCGCAACCGGCATATCGGCTTTATTTTTCAGCAGTTCATGCTCATTCCTCGGCTGACAGTAGGGGAGAATGTAGCCCTGCCCCTGCAATACACCCGGCTATCCAGCCGGGAACGTCGCAAGCGGGTGAACGAAGCGCTTGAACAGGTTGGAATGCTCACACGTAAGAAAGAGCTGCCGACGAACCTATCTGGAGGACAGAAGCAGAAAGTAGCCATCGCCCGCGCGATTGTTACATCCCCGTCTCTGCTGCTGGCCGATGAGCCGACAGGGAATCTTGACATCGATTCTAAGCAAGAGGTCGTCTCCATTCTCAAGCAATTGAACGAACAGGGGCGCACGATTATGCTCGTTACGCATGACCAGGAACTTGCTGAGATTGCGGATCGAATTCTGTATGTTCGGAATCGTAGACTTGTCCCGTACGGTGAAATACTCGTTAAAGGAGCGGGCCTCGGATGATGATGCGGAACCTGGGGATGGCGCTGCGCGGCATATGGATGTATCGGGGACGTTCATTCCTTGCCCTGCTCGGCGTTGCTGTCGCCGCATTTCTTGTCATATCGTTGATGTCTGTGCTGTACAATTTCAACCAAACGTTGCTCAAGCAATTCTCCGGTCTTGGCGCCCAGCAGATTACGGTCGTGCCCGGCAAGCTTATGAACAAAAAAGCCATCGACAGCAGCCTGTCTGACTTCGCTTCGTTTGCACCAGCGGCAAGTACATTGACGTACAAGGACGCGATGGATGTAAAGCAGCAGGTTGCGGGTGTGGATAAAGCCGCACCGCAGAATGAAGTCATGGGAGCGCTCGTACATGAGAAGAAGGGATATGACATGATTTTTACCGGTACAACGCCGGACCTTCCGCCCTTACTCGACACACGGGTTGCTGAAGGCCGCTTCTTTACCCAGCAGGAAGTAGAGCAGCAGAAGCGAGTCATTGTGCTTGGTTCTAACATTAAGAAGAACGTATTCGGTGATACACCAGCCATCGGTAAGCAAGTAAAAGTGAATGGCGAACAATTCAAGATTATCGGAGTGCTGGGCGAGAGGAAGATGTTCGGCTTCAATATCGATGACCGCGTGTATGCTCCGTACCAGGTAGTAGCGAAGATAGGGAAGACAGATCACGCTTCGATGCTATTCTTTACCGCCAGGAACACAGAGAACGTGCCGCAGGTGGAAAAGCAGATTAATCATGTGATAGGTAAGAATCACGGAAAGAAAGATTTCAATCTTGTAAAAGCGGAAGATGCGGTCCATGTCATCAAGACAGTGCTTAACTTGGCCGGAATTATCACGCTTGCTATTACCGGCATCGCGTTTCTCGTCGGTGGCATTGGCATTATGAATGTCATGTTATTGACGGTAAAGGAACGAACCCGGGAGATCGGCATTCGCAAAGCAGTCGGAGCGAGGTCGTGGCATATTCTAAGCCAGTTCCTGTTCGAGTCCGTCTTTCTTAGTGTTGTTGGTGCCGCGCTTGGACTCGCCGCAACGTATGGAGCGATGTATTGGATTCATCATTACTTCCCGATTCTATCAAATCACATTCCGTTGGAGATGGTTACGTACACGATCGTATTTTCCATCGGTGCAGGGCTTCTGTTCGGTATGATTCCGGCCCTTCGTGCGGTACGGATTCCTCCGATTGAGGCGTTGCGATATGAATAGGCAATGGCAGGTGAAAAACATGCACAAAGCCTTTCTATATACATTTGATTTGATAAATCGACAAATTTTTGTGGTGGGAGGTAAGAAAAGAAGGAAGGGCGGTCGGCGGGAGCGGTCGGAAAAAGACACGCTAGCCTTTCTTCTGTCGGAGGGCAGGGCGCATCCAACCTCTTCTTTTTTCCGAATCTCCTACCTCTAACCACGCTACCCTATCAAAATATTAAGTGTAACCTATATATTTAGGAGGATGAGAAAATGGAGAAAAAGAATGGATTACGCAGTAAGTTGGCTTTATCGTTGTTGGCGGCTTCGGTCGCTTTCCCTTTGACTGGAATTGCTGCAACCCAGGCGAGTGCTGCGGAGCCTGTAGATAAGACGGAAGTGATAAAAGAACTGCTGCAGAAGCTAACACCGGAGGAACAGCAGAAGATAAAAGAAAAAGCGATGGTCGATATGTTGATGTCGCCGGACAAGTCGCTTGAGCAAGTGGCTGAGGACGCGGTGCGTACAACCGTAGAGCCGCAGAAATATCAGGAGCTGAAAAAAGAAATCGAGGCAGCGAACATTACAGTAGATGATGCGATGAAGGCAAAGGATGAAGTCATTGATTCACCTGTAACGCCTCCGACAAAGCCTGAAACACCTTCGAATCAAACAGAAACGCCAAAAAATCCAGAAACACCGATAAATCAGGAAACACCTGCACCAGCTCCGGTACAGCAGTCGGATCAACCTGTTCCGCCTGTGGACATGCCTGCTGATCCAGAGCCAAGCAAGAAGCCTGCACCGGCCTTCTCCGATATCGCTAAAGTACCGTGGGCTAAAGACGCTATCCAAACGCTCGCTGCTGAAGGTATCCTGGTCGGTGTAAGCACGGGGAAATTCGCTCCGACGCAAAATGTGACGCGCGCCCAGTATGCGCACCTGCTCATTCAAGCGCTTAAATTGGATAAAAAAGAGCCCAATCCACCAAAAACGGCGTTTACGGACATTAAAGCAAACGACTGGTTCGCGCATGATGTCGCGGTTGCTGCCAAATTCGGCATCGTCAGCGGCGTAAGCAAAACGAAATTCAGTCCGAACGCGACGATTACGCGCGAAGAGATGGCTGTCATGACAGCGCGTGCCTTAGAGGTGGCGCAGCTATTACAGAGCAGTAACGGAAAACTAGAGACGCTAGCCCAGTTTAAAGACCAAAAGCGTATCGCTTCCTGGGCACAGAAAGATGTTGCTACGCTTACCGAGCAGAAAATTCTTAACGGTATGAACGGTAACAAGTTCGGACCGAAAGAAAAAGCAAATCGGGCACAGGCCGCTGTGCTGATTCATAAACTGTACGGTATGCAGGAAATAAAATAAAGAACGAACCGCCCCGCAGTCATCCCGGCTGTGGGGCTTATTTATTCGTGTCGCTTCATGCTTTACATCACACCTGTTGATTATCTATAGACTGGAAGAAAGAAGGTGCACGCGTCGGCGTGTTCCCTCGTCTTTTTCTCGCAAGGAAGAGATACGGCCGCTTTGTGGCGCCAAGGCCGGACCGGCATCTGGGCCTCTCGGTGCGGGAGACAGTTGCCGGTCGATTTCGTCCGTGGCGCCACACGCTCCACACAGAAAAACAAAGGGGACGCACGCCGTACGCGTCATTCTTTTCTATCCATCTATGGATACCAAGGGTGTTGATTGTTCCGAGAGGAAAAGACTACCACAACGGGACACAAACAAGGCCTTTCGTCTCCCTTTCCGAGCGGTTGCCCCAGCCAGGCGAAAGAGGACAGCAACTGTCTCCCTCTTCGTGTCTACCCAGATGTTTTGCAGTCCCGCCTGGCTGGGGCAAAAAGCGGCCCTCTACGCTTCCGTGCGGGAGACGAACCGACGCCCGTTTGGGGCACGGTGTGGTGGTATCCACTCTGGATGGTACTGGATAATCAACACCCTTGGTTTTACATATGACATCGATATTATAAAACGCTCAAGAGAGGAAGGAAATTACTCATGAAAACTACATTTCGTCGCCGCTTTATTCCGTCGCTTCTCGCTCTTTCAGTCGCTGTACCGTCCGCAGCCGCATTGATGCCGGCCCCGTCGTCGGCCGCGCCAGGCATCGGCATAAGTCAGGAACAGCTTGACATTGTGCGAAAATACGCAAAAGAAGCCATCGAACTCTTGAACTCCCTGTCACCAGAAGAAAAGAACAGGCTGCGTCAGATGCGGGATGAAGTCCGCACAAAGCCACTGAATTGGTGGCGTGACCAGATTTTTCAGAATCCGCAAGCAGTAGAAAAGATGAAAGCAAAAGGGGTGACGCCGGAAGAAGCATCTGCTATGCTCCGTGACATGCTGGCGCTCATGTATACGCCAGAAGATACAATCGCTTCACTCCTTGCCTTTAAGAAGAATCATTACCGTACATGGACTAAGATTTTCGGTACCGAATTTAAGCAAGAAGACTTGCTGGAGTTTGCGAAGATGCTGGAGCGACAGGTTATGGCTGATCTCGTCATGAGTCATATGCTGAATATCGACAAACCTCTTGATGACATGATAAGCGATGCAATCGCCCGTATGATGCAGCACGGAAAGTTCAGGAAACTCGGTGTTAAGCTGGCGGAAGTCGGTATTACGACGACGGATGTACTTGAGATTAGAAAGCGTCTGGTTCGTGAATTCGATCGGAACAACGAGGTGCGTGACATTTTTATTAGCGCATTTGCCCGTAAAAATACTGATATAGTTGTTCAGCCAGGCAAGCTTTCACCGGGTAAAGAAAAACAGGTGACATTGAAAGTGGAGTTCCCGGGTTATTTCACGATCCGTTCCGGTGTAGAATGGATATCATCCAATCCGGAAGTAGCCACCATTGATAAGAAAGGCAAGCTTCATGCTCATAAGCCCGGAACGACTACGATCTCTGTCAAGATCAAGGGTGTGCTTATCGGTGAGAAGGACGTAACGGTAGAGCCGGATAAAGGTAATAAACCGGATAAAGAGGATAAAGAGAATAAGTAGATGAGCTCGTGTAGTCCAATCGGATGCGTGATGTATTCTCCCCTGTCGGCTTAGACGGCAGGGTTTTTTATTTTTATCCTGTGCTTTTCCATGATAGTTGGTTTGCGGATGATTTTTATGACGATGGAGAGATTAGAGGTGTGATTTAATTTTTTCTTTTCAGTGCTGCTTCATGTTGAATGGAACGGGAAGAAAGTAAGTCAATTACACTGCGCTGTTCTTCCTGTGTAGTAGCTACATGCCGGACTTCGCTTTTTATTTCGGTAGTTTTTTGATCTATTTTTTCAAGAATTTTTTCGGTCAGTCCGTTTATTTGCTTTTGTATGTCATATTTTAAGTCTTTTTGTCCAGACTCTAGTGCTTCCATTCGTTGTTCGATTTTACTTTGGCCTTCTTTAATTGTCTGCAATTCAGCTAACATTCTTTTTAATGTTTCTTCCATTTTCAGGTCCTCACTTTCTTTCATTTTATATTTGGAGGTAGGGCTTTCTTTTGCCTTCAAAAACTCCTTGGTTGTTTCCTTATAATCTTCTAACAGACGAACAGCCACTACTTTTATTTTACATTATGAACTGCCTGTATCCAAGCGGGTTTGTCCGCCTTCTTTGTCTTACTTCTAACACAAGTGAGGTCTAGTTGTGCAATGTAACGAAAGTGTTTTTTCCTGTATAATCGAGGGAAAGAAGATAGGGAGTAACATGAGCATGACATACGACACGCACATCTTGGTGACAGGCTGCGCCGGATTCATTGGCTTTCATGTCGCCCGTCGTCTATTGGACGAAGGATACGCCGTCACCGGGCTGGATAACTTGAATGATTATTATGACGTATCGCTAAAGCGAGCACGTCTGGAAATTCTTCGTGAACGACATGGTTTTACTTTCGTTCACGCGGCATTAGAAGACAGGGGAACCATCGAAGCGACATTTGCTTCCAATGACTATGCTATCGTCATTCATCTGGCTGCACAGGCAGGGGTCCGTTACAGCTTACAGAATCCGCATGCATATGTTGATTCTAATCTGACAGGATTCGTGAATATATTGGAAGCGTGCCGCACGTTCGGTATCGGGCATCTTGTATACGCTTCATCAAGCTCTGTTTACGGCGCGAATCGCAAACAGCCTTTTTCCGAACAGGATGCAACTGATCGGCCAGTCAGCTTATATGCGGCTACGAAAAAAGCCAACGAGTTGTTGGCTCATACATACAGCCATCTCTATAAGCTTCCGACGACAGGCATCCGTTTCTTTACGGTATATGGTCCGTGGGGACGTCCGGACATGGCCTACTTTTCGTTTGCCCAGGCGATCCTTACAGGGGAGCCGATTCGAATATTTAATGAAGGAAAAATGAAACGCGATTTTACGTATATTGATGATGCAGTCGAAGCGGTTATTCGGTTGATGCATCGCATCCCTGGGCCAAGGCCTGATGGGGAAACGATGTGGGACGACCCTACGGTTAGCCATCCACCCTACCGTATTTATAATGTAGGAAGTCATCGACCTGTTCCACTGCTTACCTTCGTTGAAACGCTTGAACAAGCGCTTGGTCGAAAAGCGATAAAGGAATGGCTGCCCATGCAGCCTGGCGATGTCAAGGATACATATGCGGATATCGAGGAATTAATTCGCGACACGGGTTATTGTCCAGAGACCCCGCTAAAAGAAGGGTTAGATGCATTTGTGGCATGGTATCGAAGCTATTATGGATGAGGGAAGGCAAGAGCGATAGAGCTTCCTTAATATTACCTTTTTCGTCATACAATGGGTGTTTACATAGGGAGGGATGCATGATATGTTAAAACGAATTGCCATTCTTGGCGCAGGTGGACATGGTAGAGAGACCGCCCAATTAATTAAAGATATTAACAAGGTACGCCTTGAATGGGAGCTTCTTGGCTATATTGATGATAATGAGGCGATTCACGGACAGGTACGTAATGGCTTCCCTGTACTGGGATCGACGGAGATATTGGCGGAAGACTGGCTTAAGGGTGTATATGTTATTTGCGGATTCAGCCACCCGGAAGGAAAGAAGAAGGCGGTCGCAAGAGTACAGGAGTTACAGCCGAACATCCGGTTTGCTACACTCATTCATCCGACTGCCGTATACGGCGATGAGAATGTCATTGGCGAAGGCACGATGATATGTGCCGGGAGCATCGTCACTACGAATGTTACGCTCGGAAGCCATGTTATTATCAATTATGGCTGTACAGTCGGGCATGATTGTACCATCGAATCGTACGCGGCCATCTTGCCAGGCACGAATCTGTCCGGCAATGTTACCATCCGTGAAGGTGTGCAGACGGGTACAGGCTCAGCTGTGATTCCCGGCGTGGAAGTGGGGGCCTATGCCATTGTAGGAGCCGGTGCAGTCGTAACTCGGAAGCTGCCCGCTCACTGTACAGCAGTGGGAGTTCCGGCGAAACCGATAAAGTAAAATAACGTGCATAGCGCTTCAAAGAGACGAGCCGCTAGGTACTCTGCATTTTGCTCTACAAATTTCGAGGATACTTGTCAAGAAACAGCTTCTTTTTTTGTTTGTGCTTTTGCCCGATCTGAGATAAAATGGAGGCGGTGCAACCTAGTGACAGGCTATACTGTCTTGATGTATGTACAAATGAAAGTTGGAAATGGATGAAGACAACGATGGATACACAAAAGCGGGTCACTATTCTGGGGGTACCGTTTCTCCATGCTACAAAAGAGGAAACGGTCGATGTTCTCACCCGCCGCATTGAAGAAAATAAGCAAACTCAAGTAGTAACTGCCAATCCCGAGATTGTCATGCTAGGTCGACAGAGTGCTTCCTATATGGAACTGTTGAAGCGCTCGCAGGTTGTTACACCGGATGGCATCGGTGTCGTGCTCGCGTCCCGTTGGATTGGGCAGCCGCTTCCAGAACGTGTGGCAGGCTATGAATTGCTTCACGCTCTAATGGTGCAAGCCAATACATACAGGTGGAAATACGTTCTGGTCGGAGCTTCCCCGGAATCTTGCGCGGGTGCAGCGGAGAAACTAAAAGAACAATATCCGCATGCCTGTTGTAGCGGGCACTTTGATGGGTATTTCTCTCAGGAAGAGGAAAAACAGATTCTTGAGCACATCCGGCGGGAACGTCCGCACCTGTTGTTTGTGGCGCTTGGAGCGCCGCGTCAGGAAGAGTGGATTGCACGGCATATGCCGGAACTCCCTGTTAACCTGGCGATGGGTGTAGGAGGCAGCCTTGACGTCATTTCAGGTAAGGTTAAGCGGGCGCCGATCTTCTGGCAGAAGTTGAACTTGGAATGGATGTATCGCTTGCTGTCACAGCCGAAGCGTTGGAGAAGACAATTGCTGCTGCCCAAGTTTGCATTATCCGTAATATGGAATCAGGTTATACTACGCAGAAAATAAAGTAAGAAAACTGAACGAAACATTAAGGAGAGGAAACATGAACTACGTATACGGGTTTATTCTTTCACTCGTCGTGACGCTCATCGCTACACCTCTTGTGAAAAAGTTCGCCATCTATATCGGGGCCGTGGATAAGCCCAATCACCGGAAAGTTCACCAACGATTAATGCCACGCATGGGCGGATTGGCGATCTATATAGGCTTTTCGCTTGCTTACTGGCTGTTGTTCCCGCCGTTTTTGGAGGATATGGGAATTAGCTCGCGCGAAGCGCTTGGCATCTTCCTCGGCGGTACGATTATTGTACTGGTCGGTGCGCTAGATGACCGATTTGAATTATCTCCGAAGCTGAAGCTGCTGGGTCAGATTGCGGCTGCTGCTGTTGTTGTATTCTATGGCTTACGCATTGAGTTCATAAATCTTCCGTTCCAGGGCATTCTAAGCTTTGGCTGGGATTGGATTGCTATTGCAATTACGATTTTCTGGATTATCGGTATTACTAATGCTGTGAATCTTATTGACGGATTGGACGGTCTTGCCGCTGGTGTATCGGGTATTGCCACCGCCGCTATTATGATTGTGGCCCTGTTCGTCATGCCTAACCCTGTAGTCGCCCTGTACTGTGCGATTCTGCTGGGCGGCATCGTTGGGTTCCTGCGTTATAATTTTCACCCGGCCAAGATTTTCATGGGAGATACCGGGGCGCTATTCCTTGGTTTCAATCTGGCGGCGTTATCGATTATGGGCTTTAAGAATGTGACGTTGTTTGCATTCATTATGCCGATTCTTATTCTTGGTGTACCGTTGTCAGATACGATTTTTGCCATGCTGCGTCGCTACTTGAACAAGAAGCCAATTTCAGTCGCGGATAAAGAGCATCTGCATCATTGTCTTCTGGCGATAGGCCTCTCTCATCGCAGTTCAGTGCTGGCGATTTATGGGCTTAGTGTATTGTTTGCAACTGCTGCGATTGTATTCTCGCAGTCTTACCTCTGGGGTGCGTTCATCATTGTGGGTGTATTGCTCGTAGTTCTGCAATTGATGGCTGAGCTCATTGGCTGGGTCGGACAGAAGAAGAAGCCGTTGCTTGAAACAGTGCGACGGATTAAACAGATTACAATGGGTAAGGAATATAAATAGATAGATGATGAACGTTATTCAATCTCCCTGCAGAGTTTTCTGCAGGGGGATTTTTATTGTGCGACACCGTTCGATTGTTATAAGGACCGGCCCCGCAGCGCTATGTGGTTACAGGCGTTATGG
Organism: Aneurinibacillus migulanus; assembly: GCF_001274715.1. Lineage (GTDB taxonomy): Bacteria > Bacillota > Bacilli > Aneurinibacillales > Aneurinibacillaceae > Aneurinibacillus > Aneurinibacillus migulanus. The sequence goes on from NZ_LGUG01000004.1 coordinate 207,367, forward strand.
AAAAGCAGTTGAAAGTTGATAATTTACAGTTGATAGTTAAATTCAGCTATCAACCATATTCAAGCTACCAAAGCATATCGATTCATCAAGTCAAATATATATTTATATACATCTCACTTTATCAATTTACATATTCTTGTGGTGAGAGGTAAGAAAAGAAGGAAGGGCGGGAGCGGTCGGAAAAAGACACACTGGCCTCTCTTCTGCTGGAGCGCAGGGCGCATCCAACCTCTTCTTTTTCTGAATCGCCTACTTCCAACCACGCTACCCTGTCAAAATATCAAGTGTAATTTATATAGACCTGTCAAAGTTGGCAGGTTTTTTGCTGTGCATAGAGAAGTACATAAAGGAAATCGGGTCAAAAGCGGTTCATGATATAATAAAGGAATAGGAGTGGAGCTTATGACACGCAATCCGTCCCTTCATAAGCATCAACCGCACGATAAAGGATACAAATATTTATTATCAAGTAAGAAGGTATTTGTTGATTTGCTTCGCAGTTTTGTCAAACAGGGATGGATAGAACAAATTGATGATACGCATGTCATTAAAGTGGACAAATCTTATATTTTGCAGGACTTTGCTGATAAAGAAGCTGATTTGGTATATCGTGTGAAAATAAAAGAACAAGAAGTTATTTTCTACGTGCTGCTGGAAATGCAATCAAGCGTAGACTTTCAAATGCCGTTTCGCCTTCTTTTATATATGGTAGAGATTTGGCGTGATGTGCTAAAGAATACAGGGAAGAACGAAGCCTCTCGTAAAGATTTTCGACTTCCTGTGATTGTTCCAATCGTATTATATAACGGAAAACAAGAATGGACGGTGGCGCAGACATATAAAGAAACATTGAATGCGCATGAACTATTTTCTGACCATGTGCTTGATTTTTCCTATATTTTGTTGGATGTTAACCGTTATACAGAAGAAGAGTTATTACAAGTAACAAATGTAATTGGAACGGTGTTCTTGCTTGACCAGCACGTTGATGACAGAGAGCTACGTGCCCGACTGGGAAAGCTGGTATATACGCTTAAGCAGCTGTCGTCTGAAGAGTTTCAATTGTTTCGTTCCTGGCTGCTTCATATTTTTGTAGAGCGTGTACCGTATGAGCTGCAAGATCAGACAAGAAAAGCGATTGAACAGGCAAAGGAAGGAGAAGTTGAGATGATGATGCATAATCTTGAACGCACGCTTGATGATATGATTGAAAGGGCAGAAGCAAGGGGAGAAGCCAAAGGTAAATTGGAAGTGGTGAAAAATCTGCTGCGACTCGGTATTACAGATATAGAGAAGCTGGCACAAGCAGCTGATTTATCGAAAGAGGAGATTGAAAAGCTGCTGCATTAATTTTTAGCATTCTTCTTACCTCCTCTCCATAAGAACATATAGGTGATATGGCTGAAAACGCAAGAAAGAGTGAAGCAGAACCGATGAAAAAACTATGGATTTGGCTGCCGGTCCTCATCATTGCTGGCAGTATTTTTATTTCCTCTTCGATTCCGTATGACAAACAAAATATTCAGCCCCTACTGCGTCAGTATGTGGACAAGGACTTCTTCATCCGCTGGTTCTCCTGGGTAAACTTTATGTATGGTAAAAAAGAAATCAGCATTGCTAATCTTGGCGTACCCGCATTTCTTGAATTTTTCATCCGTAAGGGAGCACATTTTATCAGTTATTTCGTGCTGGGCTTCCTGCTTAGCCGAGTGCTACGAGCGTTTAAACTGAAAGGCTGGCGCAATGCGCTGCTGGCGCTGTTCCTCGCTGTATTGTATGCCTCCTCTGATGAACTGCATCAGGCATTCACGGCGAGTCGCAACGGAATGATACTGGATGTATGGCTGGACGGAGCGGGAGCCGCCTGTGGCATTGGGGTTATGATGTCCTCGGCACGGACACGGCGCAACGGAATGCGCACGGATAAAGGATAGCGTATTTTGCAAGAAGAAAAATATAGAAAAAATGATAGAATAATGCTATACTAGAATCGCCTGTTTCTGCTAATCTTGCGTGCATTGACAGGCCATCTTTCGTTATTACAATCTTTTTAGTTTACATATTTTAGTTAACGGAGCGTGATACATATGAAACGGTTCATTCCTTTGACTCTCGCCGGGATTTTGTCTGTCACAGGACTTAGCCTTCCATCCGAAGCACAGGCCGCATCTCAGGCAAGCTTCCGCGATGTAGCCCAAAGCCACTGGGCCAATCAGGCGGTTACCAAGCTTGCGCTACGTGATGTTATCGCTGGATACGAAGATGGCTCATTTCGTCCGACAGAAACGGTTACTCAGCTTCAGGCTGTTGTACTTGCCATCCGTAACATGGGCCTAGCCGAGCAGTCAGCCCTTTATAAAACAAGAACGATTCCTTACACGGTTCCAGAGTGGGCGAAAGGCGACATTGCGCTTGCTATTGAAAAAGGTCTATTAAAACCGGATGAAAAGAATTTCTCGCCTGATTCTCCGGCTACGCGGGCGTGGATTGCACAGCTCATGGTCCGCATGATCGGTAAAGAATCCGAGGCTAATCTGCTTGCTTTGCAGGGTGGAGGCACGTTTACTGACGAAAAGGACATTCCGGACTGGGCTGCCAGCTATGTAAAGGCTGCCAGCAAATATGAGCTTCTCACTGGTTATCAGGAGAAGAACGGCTATTCCTTCAAGCCGAATCGTGCCGTGACACGTGCTGAGATTGCAGCCATGCTGAGCGGTTCCGAAAAGCATTTGAACATCGAGAACGACCGGATGCACACTGGTTACGTACAGGCAATGGCCGGGGACAAGATTAGCATGAAGCGGACAAGCGGTCAGCTTGCTACATACTCGGTAACGAAAGATACGATTTTCTATGGGAACGGCAAAGCAGCCGATATTGGACAGGTGAAGCCATCTGCCCGACTGTTCGTCATTGTTGAAGATGGAAACCTGCGCTATGTGGAAGTGCTTGATGGAGCGGAAATGAACCGGACAATCAGCGCTGAAGTTGAGAAAGCCTATCCGGAGGAAGGCATGCTTGTCGTTAAAACAGTGAGCGGAGAGCTGCTAACGTATCAGCTTGATAAACAGACACCGGTAACATCAAGTACAGGTACGGCAAGTAGCCTAAAGGATCTGGCAAAGGGAGATGCGATTCTTCTTACGCTGTCGCCTGAAGGCAGTGCTGTCAGCATTACGCTCGTTCGCGAAGGCTCCGATAGCGAAGTACAGGGAACCGTGCACGATCTTGACATGGCAGGCAAGCTAATGATGGTGAAGACGGCGAGCGGTGCGTTCAAAGCTGTTCAATTTAATACCAATACGGTACTTGAATACAAGGGCAAACGATTCCCGACCCTGGAAGATTTGCGTACAGGCGATTCAGTACAGGTTCAGCAGAAAGACGGCGTCGCAACGAAAATCGTCGTACTGGAAATCAAGAATGATGCAGGTCTAAACGGCACGGTAAAATCAGTCAATACGGTTGAAAGATTTGTTACGGTGCAGGATGCGAAAGGCACCATGCAAGTGTATCGGGTAGCTGATAATGCTGCGATTACAATCCCAGGCTTGACGCAGCCGCAACTTGCAGACATTAAGGTCGGAGACAGCATTGACATGAAGTTTAGCAATAATCTTTTGTCATCGCTGGCGGTCAAAAACCGTACTGCTACTCCTGAGACGTCCAAGGATAGTGCATTGACTGGTACAGTATTCGCTATTGATAAAGTCAACCGTATTCTTTCATTCAAGAACACCAAAGGCGACCTGGTTGCTTACGAGGTTAGGCCGGATAATGAGGCTAGCTTTATCGTGGATGGTGTCTCGAATCCGAAATTAGCAGATATCAAAACAAACATGAACATCACTGTGCAGCTTGACCAGAATAACAAGATTATTTATGTGAATGCGGATAACCGTGTGAGAGCGCAGGTTATCGCCATCAACAAGGATGATCGTCTGCTGACCGTGAAGCTGAATACAGGTGAGACTAAAGTATATATCGTAGATAAAAACGTGAATGTTGTTATTTATGACGAGCGCAGCAGAGATATTGGTGATTTGCGAGCAAACGACAATGTTTACATGCGTCTAAACAGTTCGAACAACAATACAGTTAACAAAATTGAGGTAGAACGTTCTTACATCTATCGTGTGACCAATGTGAATGAAGGCTCCAACCGCTTCACAGGGGAGAATGACCGTGGTAATTCGCGTTACTTCTACCTTGACGGCTCCGTAACGATAAGCGTACCAGGTGTTACGTATCCACGTATCGCAGACGTGAAGACTGGGGATACCGTCAAAGTCACGTATATGGGTGATACACTTAAGTCTCTTGCTGTCGTGCCGAATACGATCGGTCAGGTTGTGTCGGTCAATGCAGAAATAAGCAAGATGCGCATCAAGGATTACAACGGTGTAACGACGGAAATTGCCGTTCCGGCTGGAAGCTCCATTAAAGTGAACGATCGCAATTATACAACGCTTACCGCTTTACAGCCTGGAGATCGTGTGCAGATTTCTGAAGCCTCCAACGGACTGAAGAATATCGTTGCGATGAAGAAAATCTCCACTACGTTCACTCAGCTTGATGGATCGTATCGTGACCGGGTATATACTGCTCAAGGTAGTTATTACATTCCAGATAGCTTGCTCGCCCGTCAGCCGAACCTTAACCAGTTCCTGGATAGTCTAAGACGGGGTGACAAAATCAACATCTATTTGATGGACAACCAGCTGTTCGACATCGAGAAAGCAAATTAAAAGCAGATATTACACCTATGGATTATCCATATAGTGGAGGGAGAAAGGTACACGCGTAGGCTTTTCCCGGCCGGGCGAAAGAGGACAGCAATTGTCTCTCTCTTCGCGTCTACCCAGATGTTTTGCTGTCCCGCCTGGCCAGGGCAAAAAGCGGCTCTCTCCGGCTTCCATGCGGGAGACGAACCGCCGTCCCGTTTGGGGCACGGTGTGGTGGCTAGCCACTCTGGCTCGTACTGGATAATTAACACCCTTGTACAGGTATATTTTCCTTAACAAAAAAGTCCCCTCCTTCCGCTGCACCAATGGGTGCCGGGAGGAGGGGACTTGCTTATTTAATGGATAAAAAAGTGGATGTTGCTACTTAGAAAAAAGGACGAGCGGCAACGCCCATGAGTTTTTCTTACTGCTTTTCCATAAGCTGCAAGGAACGGAGTGCGTAGACAAAATCGCTGTTTCCATCCAGCAGGCGAGGAAGAATGACGATACGATCATAGCCCGTCTCGGCCGCTTTGTCGGGAACATCAATCGTATGCGGTAGCAGTCCGTCCTTCGGCCCGGATTTTGCCGGAATGGCGAAATTTCCGACCTCTTGCTCGCCGTTCAGGAAGACGGCGTAATAATCGTCATTGTTGCTCAAATGTACGTACGCTTTCTTAGCATGGGCTACCTGGCTGAGCTTCACTTCCACACCTGTTGGCGGTAGAACGATCATTTTATTGGTATCAGCCTGAGTGAGCTTCAGTATTTGCGGCGGCTGGTACGCAGCCAGCAGATGATCGTATGCTCCGGTGTTTAGCTTCCAGATTTCGTTTATCCGCTTTGTACTGAACAAATCCCCTTTAATAATGAAGGATAATTTGTCATAATAGGCGGCGAGATTCGGATCATGAATCTGATTTTTGCCCGACTGAATCGTATCGCGGTAGCCTTCCGGTATGATTCGCATATAGTGTCCGATACGCCATTTCGGATACTCGCTAATCGGCAGACGCGACAACAATGGTTCGGCCAGGGCGTAAGAATCGATCGTATGCAGCTTCGGACCGCCATAGAAGCCGAAGAAGCCAATATGACTTTCCAGTGAGATGTCTTTCTCTTGCCACTGCTTTCCTTTCGTAACGAGCGGTGCATCGGGCAATTTCACACCTTCATGCATGCGGAGCAATCCGGCGGATTTATAATAGAAGGCACGTTCATCTGCAATGCCGTGCTCATCGATTAAACCTTTGTGGTCCGTACCGTACGAGGCATCACTGAACAGAGAAGGATACGGAGCGAGCAAGCTAAGTGCGAGAATTACAGCGCCGGACCCGATCCATGCTCTCCGTGGCATCGTCAGCGGCATACTGGCGAATGCGATAACTGCGACGAGTAGCGGTGCGGTCAAGAAGCGCCCGCTCATGAAGTCGCCTCCGACTTTAATCACGTACAGTATATATAGGATCGAACCAACGCCAATCGGAATTCGCTTCCAGTTCTTTGTTAGCAGCGGCATCACAGAGCCGAGCACGATAACCGGTAAGGTGACAGGATCATAGAACAAAGAATTCTTTAGATAGAATAATCCTTGCTTCGCATACGATAACGCATCAATACCTGTGTTTAATTTAGCGTATGCTGTATTTGGCACAGGAACGCCGTAATAGAACAATGAGAAAGCCTCCCATAGAATAAAGGGAAGGAAGCCAAGTGCCGCCACGCCGATACGGGACAGCAAGCCTGCTTTCCATGTCTTGAAGTTAAAGAATACCCAGGCCAATGCCGGAGCGAACAGTAGAATCGTATCCATCCGATTTACCATCGCAAGCGCAGCAATAAGCGAAAGCCCGAACAAGCCGCGCAAATCCGGCTTGCGTGTAAGATACAGAACGAAAAACACAACTAACAGCAGATGTGTTAGTGGATTCTCCAGGCCAGACGTAGAGTAGTCCATGAATGCCTTGGAGAAAGCAAGCACCAGCACGCCGAGTGCTGCCGTCCGTACAGAAGAGGCGATTCGCGTCGAGAATAGTACGACAGCCGTCAGCGAGACGACTATCGAGAATACAATGCTGGAAAAATACATATTATGCGTGGCGGAATATATCGCCGAGAGCAGGAACATCCATAGCGGATGGGTATAGGCCTGCACGCGTTCGTCTGTATTCCAGGTTAGTCCGTAGCCGTTCACAAAGTTGTCAATTGTGCGGTATGTAATGTAGGCATCCTCCGTAATCCATGCGGTACGGTACAGAAGGACGGCGTAAAGTATAATGGCTAGCCATAGCAGCACGGATGCCGTCAGGCTCCTGTGATTATACGTTTCCATTCGGCTTCTCATCATAGGTCTCCTTGTTGTTTCTTTATGTCTATCGTAACATGGAAGAACTGCTGTCAGGGTGCCTGCAGCAGTTCTGTACACATATGCTTCCAGTTTAGCAAATTTTGAGTGGACAAAAAAGAATTTGTTATGCTCACACGTTTATAGACTCTGTTATAATAGTACAAGTTCAGACAGAAAGAGGAAATTGATATGAACTGGATTTACATTGCAATCGTTACGGTAGTGGGGATTTTGCTTCGGCTTGGCTTCGTCCTGACCGTGCCGAATCGTCCCATATATGATTTTCAGACGTACCAGGATATCGCAGTCAACATCTTCTACCATCGTGGTCATACGTATCTAGGAGAGCCGATCGCGTTCCAGGGGATGGGGTATCCGACAGCGCTCGGTTACTTCTACCGGCTTATGGGCAATCATGATGTACTGACAGGCAAGATGTTTAACGTCATCTGCTCATCGCTTACTCTTATTCTGTTCCTGCTCATTCTGCGCAGGCTGACAGACAGAAAATCGATTATTTATCCTGCATATACGGTGCTCGCCCTTTTGCCGAATTATATCGCCTATAACAATGTCATCGGCACAGAGGTATTCGTTACGTTTCTCTTCTGTGCAGTCATCTGGCTGCAGGTCTCGGCATTGCCTACATACCTGAAGTATCCGCTTCTCGGAATCTTCATCGCAGGTGCTGCGCTTACGAAGCCGTTCTTTATGGCGTATCCGGTGCTCGTCGCCCTGGTGGTATGGATGCGTACGAAGGGCTTGAAGGAGGCACTCGTCTGCCTGACAGTGACAGGACTCGTGATGGCGGCAGTCATGGCACCGTGGACATACCGAAATTATGAGAAATTCGGACGATTTATTCCCGTATCCTACAACTCCGGGTATGTATTGGCCGTCAATAATAATGATAACAATGTCAAAGGCGGCTGGATGCCGCTGGATAAAATCGCGGTATCTCAAGAGACAAGGAATCAGATGAATGAGATTCTCCAGAATGGACAGCGCAGCGAGAAGCTTGCGCACGAGCTGGACCCCCTGCTTAAAGAAGAAGGGAAGAAGTGGATTCTATCCCATCCAGGCAAGTTCCTTGAATTGGGCATCCTTCGGCTAAATGGGATGTTCTTCGACGGAGCCTGGGATATACGAGCATGGGCGATGAACGACTTCAAGGGCAAGAATCAGCCATGGAGTCCGCAGGTGTATGAACGGAATATGAATGCGTTCATCTTCTTCAGCGGGATCATCATAACCATTCTGAGTACGCTTGGTCTAAGCTATGTTCTGCTTAATCTCAAGCCGCTCGTACAGAGTGTATTCCGGCGCTCGTACGCCGCTTCCGAACTCGTGCTGATTCCTACGCTGAATCTTTCGTTTTTCCTTGCCGTGCATTTCGTATTCGAAGGGCAGGCGCGCTATAATTTTCCGCTTCTCTTCCTGCTTGTCATCGGCACCGTTGTATGTGTTGAGTGGCTCCGACGTGGGAATAGAAGAGAGATTACGCTGTCCGCGTAAATTATTCGTATTGAGGTGTAATGATGTCACGCTCACAATCTACTAATGTAGAAGGCAAGGTGTATAGTAGCTCCCCTGTTCCGGTGCTATTGTTCCGGCAGTTAAGGCCCAAGCAATGGACCAAGAACCTGCTCGTCTTTGCCGCGCTGATTTTTTCGTTTCCGAATGTAAACACGGAGATGCTTATTCGCTCTCTGGTCGCATTCTTTCTCTTTTCCTTCGTGTCGGGATGTGTCTACATCCTGAATGACTTCGTGGACCGCGAGGCGGACCGCCAGCATCCGAAGAAGCGTCACCGTCCAATGGCTTCCGGGGCGTTGAACCCATATGTGGCGCTCGTATTCGGCGCGATTCTGCTCGTATGCTCACTGGCGCTTGCCGCGTACTTGGAGCCGAGGTTCGGCCTTGTGCTGTTCGTCTATTTCATCATGAATGTAGGGTACTCGTTTCAGTTGAAGCACGTCGTTATCGTCGATGTGATGATTATCGCACTCGGCTTCGTCTTCCGCGCGCTTGGCGGCGGACTGGTTATCGAAGTACCCGTAACGCCGTGGTTCTTTATTTGTACACTGCTGCTCGCCCTGTTCCTGGCGATTAGTAAGCGTCGGCATGAATTGATTCTGCTGGAGAACAATATGGGTTCACACCGTAAAGTATTGGACAAGTATTCCAAAGATTTGCTGAATCAGCTGAACAGCATCGTAACGACAGCGACAATTATGAGCTACGGGCTCTTCACATTCACATCGGGACGTACGCAGTACCTGATGGCGACCATACCGCTTGTTATTTATGGCATCTTCCGTTATCTATACCTTATTCATATGGAAGACAAGGGTGGAAGCCCGGAAGAAGTATTGCTTAAGGACAAGCATATTCTGTTTACTGTTATTTTGTACGCTTTGTCGGTCATTATCATTCTCAAGTATTTTTCGTAAAACCTATAAGGGAAGAAGGCTGTACCTAATATGATAAAACCGGTAAAAACAAAATTAGCGGGCTGGGGTAACTACCCTGTGGAAGAAGGATTTCTGTTCCGTCCTGATAACGGACGGGACGTACTGGAGATTCTTCAATCCGGCCTGCAGAATAACTATATTGCGTTCGGCATGGGGCGCAGCTATGGCGACACCCCGCTGAACAAACAGAGTGGTGTGCTGCTGACAACGCAGCTCAACCGTATTCTGTCATTCGATGAGACGACCGGCGTGCTCGAATGCGAGGCCGGGGTCACGTTTGAAGATATCATTAACGTATTTCTGCCGCGCGGCTATTTCCTCCCGGTCACACCGGGGACGAAGTATGTCACGCTTGGCGGTGCGATCGCCAATGATGTGCACGGTAAGAACCACCATCTGGACGGCTGTGTCTCGTCCTTTATTCTGGACTTCAAGCTGATGCTAGCGTCAGGCGAAATCATTGACTGTTCGCGTGAACACAATGCGGACATCTTCTGGGCAACAGTCGGGGGCATCGGCCTCACGGGTATCATTGTGAGCGCGCGCATCCGGCTGGAGAAGGTGGAGAGCGCCTACTATGATGTCCTGTATGAGAAAGCGCCTAACATCGAACGAGCGCTTGAATTATTCGCAGAGTCGGACGATAAGTACAAGTTCTCCGTCGCCTGGATCGATTGTTTGGCACGGGGCAACTCGCTTGGCAAATCTGTGTTAATGCGCGGTAACTATGCGTCCGCCGCTTCGCTTCGATCCGGCACAGAGCCATTGAAGCTCAAGAATGGGCCGAAGCTGGCGATTCCGTTCGACTTCCCGTCCTTTGCGCTGAATAACCTGAGCATTAAATCGTTCAATACACTGTACTATGGTGTAAATAAAAATGTCCGCAAAACCGTATATTTCGATTCGTTCTTCTATCCGCTCGATTCCATTTATAAATGGAATCGGATGTATGGCAAGAAAGGCTTCGTTCAGTACCAGGCTGTCTTTCCGCCGGAAGGAAAAGAAGGACTCATTCAAATGCTGGAGCGTCTCAGCAGCTCAAACCGTTCTTCTTTCCTGGCAGTACTGAAGACATCCGGTGAACAGAACCCTGGTCTGCTGTCATTTCCGAAGAAGGGATATACGCTTGCACTTGATATCCCGATTAAGGACGAGTCGCTGTTCACATTTCTGCATGAACTGGACGAACTCGTTATCCGCTACGGCGGCCGGGTCTATCTAGCGAAGGATTCCGAGCTTCTGCCGGAGCATTTCGCCGAGATGTATCCTCGTCTAAAAGAGTTCCGTGCGATCAAGGATCGCATCGATCCGAATCACATCTTCTCGTCTTCGATGGCGCGGAGATTAGGAATCGTGGAGGAATAAACCGATGAATATTGTTGTATTAGGAGCTACTTCCGGTATCGCGCAGGCGATTGCGACGAAGCTCGCCCAGGAAGGCCACCATCTAATTCTGGCAGGTCGGCGCATGGACGAGCTGGAAGCGATGTCCAATGATCTCCGCATCCGAAACCAGGTGGATGTCTATCCTGCGCATTTCGATGCACTGGCGATGGACACGCACGAAGCGTTTGTCTCTTCCTGCCTTGAACGGTTTTCGACACTGGATGGCGTCGTGCTCGCTTATGGATATATGGGCGATCAGAAAGAATCAGAGACAGACATGGATATCGTTAAACGAACGATTGATACGAACTACACATCGTGCGTCTCGATTCTAAATCGATTTGCAAGCTACTTTGAACAGCAGAAGAGTGGCTTCATCTGCGCCCTTTCCTCTGTAGCAGGGGATAGAGGTCGCCAGAGCAATTATACGTACGGCTCGTCCAAGGGTGCGCTATCTCTATATCTGCAAGGGCTGCGTAACCGCCTCAGTAGTGCAGGCGTGACTGTATTAACTGTGAAGCCGGGTTTCGTAGATACGAAGATGACGTACGGACAGGAAGGCATGTTCCTCGTTGCTAAGCCGGAGAAAGTAGCGAACGATATTTACAAAGCGATCCGCAGCCGTAAAAGCGTGCTGTATACGCCGTTCTTCTGGCGCTGGATTATGATGATCATCCGGTTGATACCGGAGTCAATCTTCAAAAAGATGAAATTATAAGAGTATGTTCAAAAGGGAGGACAAACAGAACTTCGTAGCGCTGTTTTTCCCGGACTTTTTGAACATCATCCATATAAATTACACTTGATATTTTGACAGAGAAGCGTGGCTGGAAGGAGGAGATTCGGAAAAAAGAAGAGGGTGGATGCACCCTGTGCTCCGGCAGAAGAAAGGCCAGCGAGTCTTTTTCCGACCGCTCCTGCTCTTCCTTCTTTTCTTACCTCCCACCACAAAAATGTGTCGATTTATCAAATCAGATGTATATAAGGGAGTATGTACTGTGATACAGTGGATTGCATTAGCGTTCGGCATCGTATTAAATGCTGCGGCGAACATTTTATTGAAAATGGCGGCCAGACAAGCTCAGGAGATGGACAGCAGCGCCCACCTGTTAGTCAAGCTGTTCCTTAACCCGTACCTGTTTACGGGCATCCTCTCGTTCGGTCTCGCACTGGGCGCTTACAGCTACTCGCTGACCCGTTTTCCGCTCAGCGTGGGCTATCCGCTCATGACGAGCCTGGGTCTCATTATCGTGTCGCTGTTCTCGTACTTCGTATTCGCTGAACAGTTCTCGGCAGGCAAAATAGCGGGAACCGTGCTTATTATGCTTGGTGTTCTGCTGGTGGCCCGTTCTGCCTGAATAGTTGACGGTTGACAGTTGAGAATGGACAGTTGGAAGTGACTGGTTTTCACCTGTTAATTTCCATGATTTTAAAATCTCTATAACCTCACAACTTGAGAATAAAAAGTAGTATAAAACATGTATTAGTGGTAGAATAAACAAAAAAGAGGCTCATTATTTCTAAAATGCAAGTCTTAAAACAATAGTGTTTGAGTAAACTAAAAAGACCGCTCGGTACTGCCAATACCGAAGCGGCCATGCATAATAGATGTCCCTGTAGGGATTATCGACTCAGAGAGACAGCCCCCTAGAGCCGGTCAGCTTGCAAGGGGGTTGTCACTTTATTAAAGCGACTATTGCTACGACTGCCTGGATTAAGCCGACGATGAGCAAGCCAAACGTCAGCATAAGTAAAATCACCTTATCAGTCTTCATCGATTATCACCCCCTTGCTGTCAGGCTTATCGCAAGACAACAATGGACGACTGATGAATCGATGCCCCTTACAAGCACGATCTATTACACAATGAGAAAATTATACCATATTTAAGCACTCTTGGATGAGATGCTTTTTATAAAATAAGGACAACGGAAGGGAAAGAAAACGAAGCATGCTGTATGCGATTGCGCCGTTTATCGGCTGGTTTGTGGCAGGAGTTATGAAGTTTTGCGTCAATTACCTGCGGTTCGGCTCTGAAGCACGGGACAGGATTGGTAACGGAGGCTTTCCGAGCAATCATACGACCATCATGACGACGATCGTCATGCTCATCGGATTCCGCGAGGGCTTCGCTACCCCGATGTTCGGATTAGGTGTCGCCGTTACATACATCGTCATTATTGACGCTATGGGTCTGCGCCGTCATGTCGGCCGCCATGCGACGCACCTCAACCGGATGAACGAGAAGGAAAAGGCGTACAAGAAGCTACGCGAAAGCATGGGCCATAATGGCATTGAAGTGCTTGGTGGGCTTGCGCTCGGCTCCTTGCTTGGATATGTGCTCAGTCTGCTGCCCTGGTAGTTGATAGTTGATAAGTGATGACTTTCACTCTCGGGGGGACGAGTAGATGGAAGCGATACTAAAGCAAATTCTTGAGAAGCTATATAAATTACACTTGATATTTTGACATGGTAGCGTGGTTGGAGGTAGGAGAGTGAGAGAAAGAAGAGGTTGGATGCCTCTGATTTTCTCCATCTTTTCCGTACCCTCTACCACGAGAGGGTGTCGCTTCATCAAGTAGATAGTAATGAGAAAGTGAATTCAAGGCTATGTACATAATCATTTCATAAAAAATTTTAAAAAAAAGAGAAAGATATCCTAAAATTTTACGTTATAGCTAATGAATGGGTAAAAAGAGAGAATAAACTGTCCTTAAAGGCCCGATAAATTTCACTAACAATCCCTCACGGAGTGAAGTGCTACTTTATAAAACACGCTACAGACTGGATTTATAATCAAAATCCAGTCTGTAGCTTATTTACAGGGATTTAGGGGTACTAGGGAAGTGGGAAGCATGAGTTATATAGATGGAGGACAAAAGAGATATGGAGACGTTGAAGCGGCTGGGCGCCGCAAGCTGGATATATCTTGCGCTTGTCACGATCGCGGGCATCGCGCTCCGGTGCTGGTGGATTTTGAACATTCCTGCCAAACCGGTCTCGGACTTCAAAGTGTATCATACGATTGCAACCAACATATTTAACCATCTGGGCTTTACGCTACGTGGTCACCCGGTGGCCTATCAGGGAATGGGATATCCGACGGTGCTCGGATATCTATACCGGATGGCTGGAGCACCGGACCCAATGATAGGCAAATGGTTCAATGTGCTACTTTCTGTTGCTACGATGGCGATTTTCCTGTTTATATTGTGTCGGCTGACTGGACGGAAGTTCGTCATATTGTCTGCCTATACGCTTATCGCGCTTCTGCCGACCTATATTGCCTATACAAATGTGCTTGGCTCAGAGGTGCTGCTGACGTTTCTGTTTGCGACACTTATCTGGCTGCAAGTTGCCGGATTCGATTGGCGGCTGCGGGTCGCCCTTATCGGTATCATTACCGGACTGGCCGCATTGACGAAGCCGTTCTTTTTGGCCTATCCGCTTATTGTCGCCGTGACATACTGGCTTATGACAAAGGATTGGAAGCGGGCAGTGATTTCGTTCGCCGTAATAGCAGTATTAGCAGCAGCGGTCATTGCACCTTGGACGTACCGCAACTATCAAAAATTCGGTGCGTTCATCCCTATCTCATATAACGGAGGCTTCGTCCTCTACATTAACAATAACAACATGAACGCTGACGGCGGTTGGATGCCAGCAGAGAAAGTAGATACGTATAAGGAAGCTATGGCAGGCATCAAGTGGGATTGGAAGCATGGCGAGTCGAAGGGCCAATACGATTATCGTCGCGGTGAGGTGTTGAAGGCGGAAGCGAAGCGTTGGATTATGGATAATCCACTTGCATTCATTAAGCTTGGTATTCTGCGGACGAAAGAAACATTCTTCGCTGGAGCCTGGGACCTCCGGCCGTGGGCAATGAACGAATTGGAAGACCGGGAGAAGGCTGAATGGCAGGCTATGGGTATTCCATGGGACAATACGGAATTTGAGCGTGATATGGGGACATTCCTTGGCATCAGCAGCTTCTTCATTTATGCCTTGAGTGTCGCGGGTTTTCTGTACATTTTGGTATGTGCGAAGGCCATCCTGTTTGGCGTGTTCCGCAGGCGGGAGCTTGTGCCAGGACTTATCGTAGTCCCGGCCATCAATAGTGCTTTCTTCATCGCAGTGTACTTCGTATTCGAGGGACAGGCAAGGTATTGTTTCCCGATTTTGTTCGTATTTATGATCTGCCTTGCGGTGACGATAGACTCACTGCGGAGAAATCTTGTAATAGAAAAGACGTGAAAACGAAGAGACGTTGGTATGATTGCCATCGTCTCTTTTTTTGTCTACGATTTTAATTGGATAAATTTTTTAAAATTACCCTGTATTTGAGATTCAAGGAATATCTTTCAGGGTAAAAGTAAGTTAGCAAGACATAAGGATTACACGCGATACATCGATATGCGTATTTTATCGTGCTACCGTAGTGAATCTACATAATGCAACACCTGATGCGTCTGTATATGTACCGGGCAGCGAAGTAGGGAAGGAAGAGGTAAGAAGTTGTAGACATTATTTTCTTATCTTCTGGTTCTTCTTTTCCTATTTCAACGCTACGAAAGCATGCAGCGTATCCAAATACAGAGATATATAAGGAGGAATTGAAAGGTGAAGATGAAAAAGACTGCATTATCCCTGCTTGTTTGCTCGCTCGCATTTACGCCTGCTGCATTTGCCCAGGATAAGAAGGAGGATATGCAGCCGAAACCTGGCAAAGCGATTGCATCATATGAGCAGTTGAATGAATGGCTCAAATCTAAAGGCGTTAGCGACACGGTAGTAACTAGCCACATTCCAACCGTGGAAGAAATTAACGCAGCGCTAAAAGACATGAAAGCTTCACGTGATAACAAGAAGCTAAGCAAGGATCTTGGAAACGATTTTAAAATTGAGGTAGAGGTGTTCAATACACCGACAGAGGTAAAGGTACCAACATATATCCCATACAAGGACGTAGCAGGCAAGAAGCTGGAATCAGCTACTGCTACAGGGGTCATACGTATCATGTATAAGGATAAAATAATGTATACGCTGGCAGCGAATTCTGCTGAATTCCTGTATGACGGTGAGCGTGTCATCGACTTCCGCGATGCGCCTCGCAGTACAGACCCGCGCACATTAAGCTCTACGAACGACCGGGAAGAACAATATCTCTATTACTATAGCCCATTCGATAAAGATACGGTTGCCGAGGCTCGGTTCCCGTGGCTGACGAAGGAGAAGGAGCACATTACAGGACATATCGAGCTTCGCTTCAATGGAACAGGTAATTATTATATTAATGATGTGTATTTTAAATAGAAGGTACGTAAAAACTCGCAGCATTGTCTGCGGGTTTTTTCTTTGACGGGCTACTACAGGCAGGGGCGGTCAAGAGTTGACAATGGACAGTTGACAGTTGGAATTAGTCGTCAAACTATGAGCGATACGTAGCCATTTTGTCGGTGTCGAAATAGTAGACGTGAGTTAAATTATGATGGTGGGAAGTAAGAAAAGAAGAATATTGGGCAGAAAAACACATCGGTCTTTTGTCCAAGAGAGCTTTCAGGTAAGATATAGCTTTGTCATTGTATAATGGATTATGCTTGTAAGGGGCATCGATTCATCAGTCGTCCGTTGCTGTCTTAGGATTATCCTGAACAGCGAGGAGGTGATGAGCGATGAAGACTGATAAGGTGATTTTGCTTATGCTAACGTTTGGCTTACTAATCGTTGGCTTAATCCAGGCAGTCGTAGCAATAGTTGCACTAACAAAGTGACAACCCTCTTGCAAGCTGAGCGGCTCTAGGGGGTTGTCTCTCTGAGTCGATGATCCCTACAGGGACATCTTGTTATGCATAGGCCGCTTTGGTGTTACCAGCACCAAGCGGTCTTTTTTAGCATTTTCGAAGTTGCACATGATTTACACGTTAATCGTATCATTCCTCTAATTTTTATTCAAGTTAAGATAGTTGTTCATAATAAATACAAATTAAAGCTGAATCAGGTTAACTCATACTGCTTCAAAAAGCGGTAGCTTTGAAGTACGGTGAGTTGAGGTTATAATTAAGAGGAGAGGCAGGTGATCGGATGGAAACAAGATGGATGAAGCTGTACGTAGATTTCGCATTCAAGAAGCTGTTTGGCTCGCGGGGGAATGAACGCATTCTGATAGCGTTCCTGAATGCGATGTTGAAACCGTCACCAGATAAACGGATTACGGGTGTGACCATTCTGGATAAGGAGATGGGCCGGGAGCATCAGGAAGACCGAAATGCATTTTTGGACATTCATGCGGAGCTGGACAACGGAAGCAAGGTCAACATCGAGATTCAGGTCACGAATGAGCACAACCTAACGAAGCGGACGCTGTACTACTGGAGTCGCACATACATGGAAAGCTTTCAGAAGGGCGAGCCGTTTGATAAGCTGCCCCGGACGATTTCGATTGCGATCATTGACTTTATCCTGTTCAAGCAGGAAGCGATGAATCGGTATCATCTAGCATTTGATGTGACCGAGCGGGAAGAAGGTTTCTTGTGGGACGACACGCTGGAGATTCATTTGATAGAGATGCCGAAGCTGGTGAAGCTGTGGCGGGAGAATCGGATCGGGTTTGGCGATGATGAAGTGGTGGAATGGCTGTTGCTGTTAGAGGCCGATGAAGATGAGGAACTTCGCAAAGAATTGGAGGGACGGGCGATGGATAATCCGGCATTACAGGAAGCGATGGAGAAGTGGGAAGACTTGAGCCGTGACCCGAATGCGATTCGGGAGTATGAGGCGCGTCATAAGGCGATGATGGACAGGCTAGCGGCAGAAGCCGAAAGCAAGCGGAAACAGCAAATAAAGTATGAGGAAGGTAGGGAGGAAGGAGAGCGCAAACGTGCCAGGGAGATTGCTCAAAAAATGATAGCCAAAGGCATAGAGGAACAAATAATTGCAGAAGTAACAGGGTTAAGTATTGCAGAAATAGAGCAACTGAAAAGCTGATGTATCGACATCCTCTTGTGATAGGAGGTAAAAAAAGGCGGGTCTTTTTTGTTGAAAATCTAGTGTGCATGGATGTAATTGAAAGCTGACAATGGACAGTTGATAGTTGGAGTTAATCGTTAGACTATGAACGGTATGCATCCATCTTGCTGATTTCGAGATATCACACACGATTTATTATGGCAGAAGATACAAAGCAGGCGATAAAGGAATAACCCTGGGTAAACTTGAACAACAACAGCATAAATGGTAGTGTCGCTGGCAGTAGGGGGTTCAAAAAAGAAGAGGTCGGATGCGCCCTGCGCTTCGGCAGAAAAAAGGCTAACGTGTCTTTTTCTGCCCGCCTCGTCCTTCCTTCTTTTCTTACCTCCTACCACAAAAGTTTGTCGATTTATCAAACCAGATGTATATAAATAAATCCTGTTCTACAAAAAAAATTAAAGAACGTTGCAACTTTTTTCGACAACCTCCGTCTAAAGATATGTAAAACAAAACACGCCATACCGTGCGGCACCTTATACTATGTAAGTTACACTTGATATTTTGACATGATAATGTGGTTGGAAGTAGGAGATTCAGAAAAAAGAAGAGGTTGGATGCGCCCTGCGCTCCGGCAGGAGAAAGGCCAGTGTGTCTTTTTCTGGTCTCTGATTTTCTCCGTCTTTTCTTACCTCCTACCACAAAAGTTTGTCGATTTATCAAACCAGATGTATATAGGTGCAGAAACGCCGGGCTGGCACAGTAAAATATGCGGGCAAAAAATTTTTTCGCAGAATGTGCAACTTTTTCCTCCCAACCTCGTCTAATGATATGCAGACGAACGAGAGAAAAGAAAAAATTGCAAACACGCGCAACTTTTTCCTCGCACCATCGTCTAATCGTTATAGAAAGACGCCAGCGCGAAATGCTAGCTTTACACAAATCTAGTATTTACATCATAGGCGGTCCGTTGTATACTTTCATTTGTGAGCTATACATAGGAAAGATTTGCCTGAATGCTGGACTTTCTGGCAGATTTGATGCAGTACCCCTTAACTATTAAAAAAATATAGAGAAGAGTTCTGCTCCCTGAAAGGGGGTGAAGGTACATAGATGGAGAGTAGAGCTCGGATAAGACATATACAATTCTCTCAACCAAACAGTGATGCGGGTATGTACCTTCATCATACGGAACTTATAACGTCCGTAATTAAAAATGATAATGATATTTAGGAGGAAATAAACGTGAAGAACAACAAATCACTTAAAGTTCTTTCTACAGCTGCTATTGCTGCTGCTCTGGTAGCTCCTACAGTTGCTGTACAACCAGCATTTGCTGCCTCTACTTATTCGGTAGTAGGTGCGCAAAACGTTTCTCAAGATAGTGTAATTCAAAAAACTCGTATTACAGTTGAAGTAACACCTGGTAGTTTAGGTAGTGATACGAAAAAACTCTACATGCGCCTTCCGGCAGATTCTAGTGCCAAGGTGAATGGCGTAACTTATGGCAGCCCAAGTGAATTTGATAGAGATGCACAAACTCAACCTGGAGAGTACCAAGTAGATGAAGTCACTGTAAGTGGAGCACCAACTGATAATGGTGACCTTGAACTTGAAGTTAATGGCAAGCCGGTTACAGTAACTCTGACAACTGCTGATGATACACCAGCAAAGGTTGCTACTGCGATAGCTACTAAAATCAACGCTGATAAAACAAATATTGGTTTTGCAGCAGATGCTAATGACGGAAAGATAAAATTAACGGCACTTGAGCAAAAAGACAATGTTTCTAACTTGGTTAAAACAACGAAACCTGTTGCTGGTGTTACTGTAGGCGCTAGCCAAAATGTTACACCAGGTAAGAAACCAGTTGATAGCGGAACAGGTTCAGAGTTTATCCCTAAGAGTGTAAGTGGAGATACTAACCAAATTAAAAAAGTTAAAATCGCAGCTGATAATTCAGATAACCAATACTTTACTATTGAAGTAACTGGAGACAAGGATTATTCTGCAAATAGAGGTATATTCTATTTAGAACTGGAAAACGTTAAAGTCCCAGCCGGTGCTGAAAACGGTCCGTTTAATGCAACGTTCGATTCTCCAGACAATGCTTTCACTGCTGGTAATGTGAAAATTGCTCAAGTAGGTAATGGAAGTGTAAAAACTTCTATTGACGGAACAATTGCCCTGACTCCTGGAAGCAATAAGGAGACTAAAGTTAAGCCGATCCGTATTCAGGAAGATTCTGCAGGAGCCTTCACTGGTGAGTACAAACTTGAATTGCCAGATGGTTTCGAATGGGATGGAACTCCTGTAGGAAGAGTTTACCATGGTGATCCGAATGTTACTTTAGCAGTGAAAAAAGATAAAGATACTTTACTGGCTAAAGTAGTAGCAAAGGGCGGAGACTTTGATTCTAAATCTGTTACAACTAAGGAAGCTACTCAATTTGTAATTGAGGATGCACTTATAAAAGTGGACGATTCTGAGGCTGAGAAAGGTGAAGTAAAAGCTACGGTTAAAGGTAGTGTTTCTCGCTCAAACGACTCCATTGTTATCGGTACGTTTGGCAACTGGGAAGGGGACATAAAAGCTGGCGATGCGAAAACCGTATACGCTGGGCAAGCTGGCGAAGAACTGGCTAACCTGACCATTAAAGAAGATGCACCTGGTACACTGAAGAAAAACCGTATTATTAAACTGAAATTAAATGGTAATGCCAAATGGGCAACGAAAAGAACTGGCGGCGTGAACGGCAAAATTGAGCTTAAAGAACAGCCACAAATCAAAAATGCAGATAGTGAGAAAAACAATTTGCAAATTGGTGAGTGGGAGCTTTCAGGCTCTGATAGATCGGTAATCCAGGCTACAATTACTAATGAATCTACAAACAAGCCAGCTAAAATCGTTCTGGAAAAATTGAAAGTTGATGTAGCACCTACAGCAGGTACAGGCGACATTTCCGTTTCAGTAGAAGGTTCTGCTGGAATTACTAAAGATGCGATTGCACTTGGTAAAACAAAAGCACCAGTAGAGATTTCCTTCGATGGTGAATTGGCAAAAATTGATGCTGGTCTGCAACAACAATCTATCCCGAACATCACAATTAAAGAAGCAGCTACTGATGTGATCGGTGAAAAAGACCTGGTTGTTAAATTCCCTGAAGGTGTAAAACCAGCTCTTCCTGGTAAAGTTGAAGTAACTGAAGGTAACCTGAAAATTGATTCTGCACGAGTGAGCGTGGAAGATAACAGAATTATCATCCCAATCTCTAAACATAGCAGCACTAAAGCAGGTACTATTAAATTAAGCGACATTAAGGTAACTTCCTACCGTTATGTACCGGAAGGCGACTTGAAAGTGAAAATCACTGGACCTGCTGTTGTTGAGAACATTAAAGATGGTCTAGACAATGACTATCCTTTCAACAAGCCTAACGATACACACGTTGCAGAAGGCTCAGTTGCTAAAGTTGTTACTCCTGCAGATAAAAACAAATATGCAGAAAACATCATCTTCAAAATTGGTAGCAAAACGTACACTCAAGACGGTAAAGAAATGACTATGGACGTAGCTCCAGAAGTTCATCCGGTTTACAACCGTACGTACATTCCAGCAGCTCACTTTGCAGCAAGCCTGAACATTCCGGCTGACAAAGTTGTTTGGAATGAAGCTTCCAAAACGGTAACTATCTTCGCTGGCGATAAAGTAGTTAGCGCGACAGCTGGTAAAAAAGAACTCGTTGTTAACGGTACTCCGGTTCAAATCGATGCACCGGTTAACTACGGCCAACACACTGGCTACCGTGTAATGGTTCCTTACACTCACCTAGCTCTTGCTCTGGGCGCTACTGTTGAGTGGAAAGCTGATACACAAGAAATCTTCGTTAACAAACGCTAATCGCGTCTTGTCGATGAACAAAAGGAGGAACTCCCAAGTTGGGGGTTCCTTTTTCTTAAAAGGAGAGATTCTTATGAAAAAAGCTGCTTCTCTTTTACTGTCGGCGTCACTGCTATTTCCGTTTGCTACGCTGTCACATGCAGCGGATGGGTTGACGTATCAGGAAGCGATTAACAAGGCATTAGGTGTAAGCAATCAGGTGAAAAACACAGAGCTTGACATTGAGCGAAAGTTGGAAGACGTGCAAAAATCAGCAGACAATATTCGCTTTATGCCTGCTGAAGCTTCGGCGTCCCCAGAAGGAGATCAGGCGTTTACTGCCTATATCGCTCGTGGTGTCGCATATGATACAAGTAAGCAATCGTTGACTACGCAAAAAGACACAATTGCATACGATGTGCGTAAAGCGTACAATAAGATTCTTCAAGAGCAGGAAAAAAAGAAATTTGCTGATTTGTCGGAGCAAAATGCCCGTACCCAGAGCCAGATTGCCTTTTTGAAACAGCAGGCTGGCATGGCAGGCAAACTGGAAGCCGATCGTTCCGAGAAGCTGTATGCTGCTGAACAAAAGAACAATGCAGTGAATGAAACGAATCTAAACAATGCATATGAAGCCTTTAATCAGCTTTTGAAGTTAGATCCGAAAGAGCGTCCGGTATTGGAAGAACGACCAGAATATAAACCACTCGGTAAAGTTGATGTAGAGTGGCATATTGCTCGTGTGAATAAAGAAAACCCTACTTTATTTCAGGCCGATAAAGGCATCGATCTGGCAAGGCTTGATATAGATTTATACGATCCACAACGCTCTGATACAACATATAGAGCGAAGAAGATTGATATCGAAAAAGCGAAAACCGGATATAGCATTGCAAAAGAAGGAACAGAACAGGCAATCCGCGATATATACGCCAATATTCGTGCACTGGAAGAACAGCATAAAGCGTTGGAAGCCAATCTGGCGGTAGCACAAGATGCGGTTCATCTTGCACAGGTACAGTTTGATGTCGGTATTGGTACGAAAGCCGATTTGGAAGCTGCTGAACTGAAAGTGGCTGAACTGAAACAGAAGCAGTTCGAAATCATTGTGAACCACGATAATCTTGTTCAAGCGTTCAATAAACCTTGGGTACTTGCTTCCGGTGGCGGCGCACAAAAGTAAGTACAGTTTAGAGAGTTGATAATGGACAGTTGACAGTTGATAAACCGTTAATTATGTTCAGATGGTAAAAGAATAGCGATTCATCAAGGTAGATGGAAATGGAATTGGTATGAATGGTAAGAGAATAGTGAGGTTTCTTAATTTTTTTCTGCTCATTATTTTCTTCTATTTTCTTTTGCCCAGAGATGAAAGTGTGTTCATCTAAAAAATATATGTGTATATAGTCTTAGGCTGTTAGAATACTGACGGCCTTTTTTTATTGTTGACAGAAGAGAATAAGTAGAAAGCTGTAGAGAAGTTTTACGCGGAAAGAAGCAAGCATTTCAGTCGCTTTATTGTTAAAATGAATGTAATGAAAAAAGGGGGATAAACTGGTGAGCGAGGGATTAGAGCAGCTATTGCGTTTAGTTTTAGATGAAAAACTGAGTCCAGTTTTGGAAAATCAGCAGAAAATGCAGCAAGATATTACAGAAATTAAGAAGACAGTAGGCCGAATTGAAGAAACGGTTGATTGTTTAGAAGCGGATGAACTTGAAGATAAACGGAAAAGCTAGAAAGTATGATGTGGATAGTAAGCGGATTAATAAAATAATGGAATCGTAGAAGAGGTAGACGCCTCTTTTTTCTTTATTTGCGGTATACTGGTATTCTATATAAATTACACTTGATATTTTGACAGGGTAGCGTGGTTGGAAGGAGGCGATTCAGAAAAAGAAGAGGTTGGATGCGTCCTGCGCCCCAGCAGAAGAAAGGCAAACGTGTCTTTTTCCGACCGCTCCCGCCCACCGCCCTTCCTTCTTTTCTTACCTCTTACCACAAGAATTTGTCGATGTATCAAATCAGATGTATATAGAATATGAAGTTTCTTCAACCGCTTATATGTGCTGAACTATAAGGTACACTTGATATTTTGACATCCGTATGGTGGTTGGACATAAGAAAATAAACGGGAAAAAAGAGAAAAGGCTAAAGGGGCCTTGTGCTTCGGTCCGATGAGTCTTTATCTAGTCTCCGATTTTCTCTTTCTTTTCTTACTTCCCACCACAAGAGCATGTGTATTCATCAAATCAGATTTATATAGTTGATACAACAGCAATAAAGAAAGGAAGCAGTTCATGAAGCAAAGGTTGTATGCATTCGACGATATCAGGGCGTTTGCGGCGCTTTCGGTTATCGCTATCCATGCGACGGCACCGTATGTAACCGCAGAGCCTGTAGGATTTGTATGGAACCAGTTCATGCGGTATGCGGTTCCGCTTTTTATCATTCTTTCGGGGTTTCTTCTTTATTATGCGGATCGGAAGAAAGACCATTTGAAATACGGACAGTTCATGCGTAAGCGCCTGACGAAAATCTTTATTCCTTATCTCATCTGGACGCTCATATATACACTGTACAAAATGCCAGAGGAACTGGCTGATAAAGGAGCAGAAGCGCTGCAGGATGTAGGCTGGGCGTTTCTGTGTTTTCTGCCTGATGGCTCAGCCTTTGTTCACCTGTATTTCCTGATTATTATGTTTCAGTTGTATTTGCTGTATCCGGCATTGCGGCTATGGGTAAAGCGTAGGGCCAATCAGGCGCTTTTCATCTCATTTCTGTGTACGTTTTTGATACAAACATGGACGTATGTACATAGTGTGACGGAATGGCTTGTAGAGATTCCACAGGTGACCCGGATTTTCCCTGTGTGGCTATTTTTCTTTGTGTTGGGTATGTACACGGCCCAGCATAAGGAGAAGTGGGAGACGTGGCTGAAGCGGAATGATATCCTAATAACGTTCTGCTGGCTTATCTCTATCGTCCTTCTGCTTGCGGATAGCTGGATAACAGAGACATACGGGGCATCAATTAAACCGACGGTCGTCCTGTATACGATTACGAGCTACTTTTTATTTTATTATGTATGTACAAGTAGACCAAGGTGGAAACAACAGGGAGGGGGCTTCATACAGTGGCTATCAGCACAATCCTTTCTTGTTTTCCTGCTTCATCCGCTCATCTTGACAGTGCTGCGCATATTGCCGAGGGAGTATGGAGACGACGTGATTTGGGACGGTACGGGAGGAATGCTGGGGTTATTCGCTGCGACGACAGGGATAACGCTTCTGCTGACATATATCATTAGCTTTACACCGCTTGCTTCCATATTGGGCGGTGTGCAGGCTGGAAAAAAATGAGCAGTTTTACGATGGAAATCACCAGCAACTTCTTTCGTTCTTTATAGTCAAATTATATAATGGAGAAGTATTGGATAAATCATGCTTGATATTTCGACGCAAGCTAAATAAGTGTAGTTGACAGTTGATAGTGGACAGCAGATTTTAACTATCAATTTTCAACTGTCCACTGTCAACCATATGTAAGTTAGATAGATATTAGGAGGGCGAAGGAATGATTTCATTTTTGAAGAAGTGGCGCTCCGTCAAACCGGAGAATGAAGCGGAGCAGCCTGTGATACAGAAGGAGCAGCAAGTCGAGGAAGGAGCTCCGTTCGAAGAAGAGGTAGCGCAGGGATCTTTTATCAAACTAATCCTTCCGGAAAATGAATGGGGGCCGTTATTAAAGGCGGATGAATCATACGTATTCCGGTTTGCCTTCAGTGAATTGCCGGAGCTTGAGCCGGGTGTATTTGCGATTGACGGATATAAGCTGGAGCAGACGATGGATGGTTTTTCTGTACTGGGCTTTATGCGCAATAGTATGGACGAGCAGGTGGAGTTGGAGCAAGTGCCGGTCGTGTTGAAGGATGCAGGAGGTGCGATCATTGCGCGTCAGCTATTCAATGTGAGAGAAGAGATGAAAGTGATTCCGCCACAGAGCGGTATGCCGTGGCGTTTTGTTTTTCCGTATGCTTCCTTCGTAGCACCAAGCGTCGATTTATCGGCCTGGCGTCTGGAGTTCCACATGCAGGACGGAAAGACGCAATCACGTGTGCAAACGCTTGAGTTTGAGTTGTCAGGAGAGACATGGATTGAGCAGCAGGCAAGAATAGATGAACAGATCGCAACGGATATCCAGCGAGCCCTCATCAAGACAGAAGGACTTGTGCATGCGATCGGTGCCAATACAGTCATGCAGGATAATGGAGACCTCGAAGTACTTGTAGCTCTGCGAAACAGTCGTGATGAAGCGGTCTTACTCGAAGCGGATACGATATTTACTGTGCGTGATGCAACCGGGGAAGTAGTCGCTTCTCATTCGTTTGATTTGTCCGGTGTGGAGCTTCCTGCTTATTCGGCTACACCGTATACGCTAGTGTTCCCGCAATCTTCATTGAAGAAGCAAAAACCGGATTTTAGCGAATGGTCGATCGTTCAGGAATAGAGGAGAAAGCAGTGTCTTAAACCTGATATATGTGAATAGCGTAAGAAACCTGCCGAAGTCGGCGGGTTTTTTTTGTTGGTTAAAAAATGAAAGCTAGTAGTAAGGAATACATGGCTGTAGTGAACAGCACATGCAATTTCTAAGTTGATACATGGTATACTAGGGAAAAACAAGCAGGAAGCGATGAATCGGTACCATCTATATAAATTACACTTGATATTTTGACAAGGGAGTGTGGTTGGAAGGAGGAGATTCGGAAAAAAGAAGAGGGTGGATGCGCCCTGCGCTCCGGCAGAAGAAGGCTAGCGTGTCTTTTTCCGACCTGTCCCGCCCACCGTCCTTCCGGCTTTTCTTACCTCCCACCACAAAAATGTGTCGATTTATCCAATCAGATGTATATAGTTTCAATTGTCAATTTGTCAGCTATATTCAAGGCTACAAGAACATATCGATTGATCAAGTCAGACGTATATAAGCGCTGCTCTCATGGAGCGGCTTTTTTATTGAATGGAAAAGTGAAATTTTTTAGTGGACACTTTTATTATACTATTTCATTTTCGGTATAATTTATCATTTCATGAGCGCTAATCAAGATTTCATGACGAATTTTAGGTACTTTGTACGTTTTCATTATCCTACATATGTAATAGAATATTCCAGAAGATCCCTGTTTTTCTTTAAAAAGAAAAAATGACAATCTTCCAATTATAAGAAAGAAAGGAGAAAAACCTATGAAAGTAAAAAAGAGTTACAACAAGGTTCTGTCGACGGCCGTCATCCTTTCTATGGTGCTGGGCCCGACATCCGCACTAGCCGATACTTCGGCATTCAAAGACTTGAACCAGGCAGCTTCCTGGGCACAGGGCGGCATCATGGAGGCCAAAAATCGTGACTTAATGAAAGGTGACAATAACGGCAACTTCCGTCCAAAAGCGCTTGTCACACGTCAGGAGGTTGCATCCATACTGGTAAACATCCTGAAGCTGGAGGAGCCGAATGTGCAGGTGTCTTCCTATACAGATGTACCGCCAAATGCCTGGGGAATGCGGGCGATTGAAGCAGTGAAGAATGCGGGCATTATGCGTGGTGATGGCAATGGTAAGTTCCGTCCGAACGCACCGGTTACGAGAGAAGAGCTGGCGGTCGTATTGGTGAGTGCCATTAAAGCGGACACGATAGGAAAAGGTGGCAGTCTGGGAGTAGCAGATGCTGGCAGGATTAGTTCCTGGGCTAGACCTGCGGTACAGGTAGCGATGGAGAAGGGCTTGCTGCGTGGTGATGGAAAGAACTTTAATCCGAAGCAAAACGCACCGCGTCAGGAAGTGGCGATTATGGCCGTGAACCTGGCGAATGCCCTGCAGCAAACACCTGCACCAACACCAACACCAACCACTACGCCATCTACTAATACGATAGAAGCAAAGGTGGAGAGTGTCACAGATAGCACGATTACATTGAGCGGCAAATCATATGATTTGTCGAGTGATGTGAGAGACCTGCTGAATGACAAAAATAGAGAGGCTCTTAAAAATGCGACGATAAAAGTCGAGACGAAAGACAAGACCATCACAAAGGTTACATACCTGGAGCTTACGGCGTCCGGACAATCGGCGGGATCCGGCGACAAAAAATTCAGCGATAATGTTGTGCTGGATGGGGGCACAGTCAACGGTGACGTAAAAGTGAAGGGCGACTATGTATCCTTGAAAAATGTGAAAGTGAAGGGCGATCTGGAAGTTACGAAGGACGTATCCCGTGGTTTCTATTCCTACAGAGTAACCGTGGATGGCAAGACGCGGGTGAATGGTGGAAACAGTGACGCGGTCACTTTTGAATCATCTGAACTTGGTAAGGTCGATATCAATAAGAGAGATGTACGCGTAGAAGTGACTGGTAGCGCGAAAACAGGGGAGATTACAGTTTTTGATAATGCGACCCTTGTTGCGGATAGTGACATCACTCTGTCCCGAGTAACTGTTAAAGACGATGTATCTTCGATTGAAGTGAAAGCGAAGATTACAACGCTTGAGATTGAAAATAGAAATACGCGTCTGACGCTTGGGGATAAGGCTCGTATTGATAAGCTTATTCTTGCTTCCTCGGCCAATGTGGGAGATGTAGTGAGGAATTACCAGGATGTAAAAGGAAGAATTGATCAAGTGAGCTATACATCCTCTTCCGGAAGTAGCCGTGATCGTGACCGTGGCAGTTCTTCTAGCTCGGAAGTGACGTATACGAAATCGGAAGACTCTTTAGGAACAATATACAAAAATGTAAGGATTTCCGGCAGTAACATCACAATTAAAAACGGCACGATTAAGGGCAATGTATTAATTACATCCGGTTCCAAAGACGTAACATTGAGAAATGTAAGAATTGAAGGTTCCTTAACGATGACAGCATCCAATTCAACAACGTTAGATGATGTAACTGTAACAGGACAAACCATTCTTCAATAGGGATAGAAAGGCTAGCACACGTAAAGGAGGAAAGAAAACATGTCAAAAAGAAAGAGTAAAAAAATACCTGCGATAGCCGTTATGTCAACACTGGCAATTACGGCTTTGGCCTCTTCAGTATCGGCTGATACGATTATAAGAAATTCTACGCTTAATGGCTTGCAGGTTTCAAGCGGTGCTTCCAGCGCTTATATTTATGCACAAGGAAAAGATACAAGGATTTCAAATGATGTAGTTATTAAAGCACCAACCACACTTACAGCGAATAGTGATGCAACGAATCCTTTTAAAGATGCCAGAGTTGTTATTGAGACGAATGGCACGGTTACGATAGGGGTTCCACTGAAGGAAGTGTATATTAACAGCAATGCTACGATTAAGCTTACAGGTGGAGGAAGTATCCAGCGGGTAGTTATCGCTTCAGGAAAAAGCCCAACGCTTCCTCCGGGTATACCGGGTAGTGTTACTCAACTGGCAACACCGAGCAAGCCTGTGGTTTCGGGCACAAAAGTAAGCTGGGGTGCTATTGCAAATGCGACAAAGTATTCCGTAACA
Organism: Aneurinibacillus migulanus; assembly: GCF_001274715.1. GTDB lineage: Bacteria > Bacillota > Bacilli > Aneurinibacillales > Aneurinibacillaceae > Aneurinibacillus > Aneurinibacillus migulanus. The sequence goes on from NZ_LGUG01000004.1 coordinate 236,661, forward strand.
ATTTATAATGACAAAAATGTGGAAGTAAAAACAGTAAGCAATGTAACGACTACCTCTGTAGATTTGTCTGCTCAGAGTCTGGCTGCTGGTACGTATACAGGTAAAAGCGATAGGCAATGGAAGCACATACAGTGATTCAGCCCTATCATCCGCTTCTGGCACTGTAACAATAGCGTCTCCAGTGACACAGCTTGCAGCACCAAGCAACCTTACTGTTTCAGGCACAAAAGTAAGCTGGGGTGCTGTTGCAAATGCGACAAAGTATTCCGTAACAATTTATAATGACAAAAATGCGGAAGTAAAAACAGTAAGCAATGTAACGACTACCTCTGTAGATTTGTCTGCTCAGAGTCTGGCTGCTGGTACGTATACAGTGAAGGTAAAAGCGATAGGCAATGGAAGCACATACAGTGATTCAGCCCTATCATCCGCTTCTGGCACTGTAACAATAGCGTCTCCAGTGACACAGCTTGCAGCACCAAGCAACCTTACTGTTTCAGGCACAAAAGTAAGCTGGGGTGCTGTTGCAAATGCGACAAAGTATTCCGTAACAATTTATAATGACAAAAATGCGGAAGTAAAAACAGTAAGCAATGTAACGACTACCTCTGTAGATTTGTCTGCTCAGAGTCTGGCTGCTGGTACGTATACAGTGAAGGTAAAAGCGATAGGCAATGGAAGCACATACAGTGATTCAGCCTTATCATCTGCTTCTAGCACTGTAACGATAGCATCTCCAGTGACACAGCTTGCAGCACCAAGCAACCTTACTGTTTCAGGTACAAAAGTGAGCTGGGATTCTGTTACGAATGCGACGAAGTATGCGGTGACGATTTATGATGACAAAAATGCGGAAGTAAAAACGGTAAGTGATGTAGCGACTACCTCTGTAGATTTATCTGCTCAGAGTCTGGCTGCTGGTACGTATACAGTGAAGGTGAAAGCGATAGGCAACGGAAGCACATACAGTGATTCAGCCCTATCATCTGCTTCTAGCGCTGTAACGATAGCGTCTCCAGTGACACAGCTTGCAGCACCAAGCAACCTTACTGTCACAGGAACGACAGTAAGCTGGGGTGCTGTTGCAAATGCAACAAAGTATTCCGTAACAATTTATGATGACAAAAATGCGGAAGTAAAAACGGTAAGTGATGTAGCGACTACCTCTGTAGATTTATCTGCTCAGAGTCTGGCTGCTGGTACGTATACAGTGAAGGTGAAAGCGATAGGCAACGGAAGCACATACAGTGATTCAGCCCTATCATCTGCTTCTAGCGCTGTAACGATAGCGTCTCCAGTGACACAGCTTGCAGCACCAAGCAACCTTACTGTCACAGGAACGACAGTAAGCTGGGGTGCTGTTGCAAATGCAACAAAGTATTCCGTAACAATTTATGATGACAAAAATGCGGAAGTAAAAACGGTAAGTGATGTAGCGACTACCTCTGTAGATTTATCTGCTCAGAGTCTGGCTGCTGGTACGTATACAGTGAAGGTGAAAGCGATAGGCAATGGAACAACATACAGTGATTCAGCCCTATCATCTGCTTCTGGCGCTGTAACGATAGCATCTCCAGTGACGCAGCTTGCAGCACCAAGCAACCTTACTGTTTCAGGTACAAAAGTAAGCTGGGATTCTGTTACGAATGCGACGAAGTATGCGGTGACGATTTATGATGACAAAAATGCGGAAGTAAAAACAGTAAGCAATGTAGCGACTACCTCTGTAGATTTATCTACTCAGAGTCTGGCTGCTGGTACGTATACAGTGAAGGTAAAAGCGATAGGTAATGGAACAACATACAGTGATTCAGCCTTATCAGCCGCTTCTGGCACTGTAACAATTGCCGCAGTGGACAAATCAGCAGCAACTGTAGGCTTAGAGGTTGCAGGAGACAAGAAGGCTGGCGAGGCATTTAACCTGTCGATCACTGGAGCAAAGGACAAAGACGGCAATGCTTTGTCAAAAGTAGCTAAAATAAAAGTAGTAGCCAATAATGGAACAAGTGATACACCGGTAGTTAACGACCAATCTTTTACTTTTACAAACGGGGCAGTTAAAGTTCCAGTAACTATTGGGAATGTAGGTACGTACACGCTGAAAGTAACGATTGAGGGTGTAACAGGTGAAAAGACAGTATCAAATGTAACTGTTAAACAATAAAACGAAGCGTTACTTTATAAGCCTAGATTTTTAAGTGTAGGCGAAAAAAGTGGGGAATGCATCTCATACTACTATTTTCTAAGAAAGCTTTTATGGGAGCTTCTCTAACTGTTCTGTCGAATTGGCGGGTGAAATTCCCGCCCATGACAACAGCCGAATTTAGTTGACAATGTACAGTTGATAATTGATAGTTAAAAACTAACTACTATCAATTGTCAACTCTCAACTGAAATGTCATGTGCCTAATCCTCCTGCATCCAGTGAGGCTCTATCCGGCTGAAGGGGTGAAGTCAGGTGAAGTCGTACTCGCAGAAGCGAGGCGGGGCTCCTTAAAAGATGGCTATGGTTAGGCGACGAACCCATGTTGATCCAGGGCAGGGTAGCGGGTGCTGTGTAAAATGCTAGCAGTTCAGCATCTGCCCATATGCTTGCAATAGCATAGCGGCGATCCGGACAATTCAGGCTGTTAAACGGGTCGTTCCTGCTCCTGAACAGTGGGAACCTAAGGCCATCAAAAGAGCAGTTGAAAGTTGACAATGTACAGTTGGCAGTTAGTGAATTCCTTGAAACTGTCAATTCTCAACTGTCAATTGGCAACTGTGCAAAGGGATAGACAGAACGGAACGTTTGAAGTCTTCTCCGAAGAGGCGGGTTAGCGCCAATGAAGCGGGGAGGATGGCGGCGGGTTCATAGTAGCGATGAGGGTCTGCCGTATGCACCATCATGGTAACATGGTGGGAGGGGAAAACAGACCGGAGTGAAGGAACCCAGTCAGTGGGAAGAAAATACAGTTTCTTTATAACGGGCGAATTGGAATTAAGACCAGTCCCTACGGAAATAGAAGAATAGTATAATCGCTTCTACTTCTGTAGGGGTTTCTTTTGGTTATAATTTCCGGAATATTTTATTTGTTATAAGTGAAAACGGGTATAAGTTTCTTTCTGCTGGTGGCACGCCGTGTGCGTTAAAAGGCGCCCGCACGGTGTAGGCTCGTAACGAAAACCATTTCGTTAAAATGGTATAAAACGAGAATAGCGATAATACTTTACCTTCCATCACAAGCCGTGAAATTACAAGCTTTGATTTTGCAACAGTTCCTGCTCAACCGGCGATTGCTAAAAGTAAATCGATTACCGAATTAGATTATGCAACTATTTATGGTACACAACCAACAGCTATAAGTAATGAGATGCCTGCCGATAAAAACTTTTTTGTTGCTAATCCTAAGGAATTTACGGTAAGCAATGGCTCCAGAGTAGTAACTATTAAACTTTATTGGCCTCTCGTATATGGTGATCCGAACATGAATATGGCTAAGAACCAGGCCGATATTATCGCGTCTATATTCAATTCATACTTTCAGGGACTGGATATGATAGCTGGAGCAAGAGCGTTGAATGATAAACAGGTTGTTCTGCAAGGGTTTCCTGTAGGGGCGAGTTCCAAGTTAATAATCGATGGAAAGGACAAAGATTTCTTTTTTTCTCAAACGACTTATAGCGGCACAGATGAGGATACAAGTAAGAACAGACAATTTACAGTGAGCGATGGAACGAATACAACAACGATTGTATTGAACTGGAAATATAACGATATGGGAGATTTGGCTGGTGGAATTAATGATTATTTGTCTGCCGAGCCATCCCTACAGGCAGTAGCAGAACAAGTAGATGACAATACGTTCCAGATTAAGTCTACTAATACAGGGGCCAGTGCTATTCTGGAGATTGGCGGAGCTAATCAAACAGAATTCTTCAATCAGCAAATTTTCCGCGGTGAAGATGAAAAGCAGAATGCTAGTCGGGAATTTACAGTAAGTGATGGAATGAAAACTGCCACTATCCTTTTAAACGGGAACTATTCCAGCATTGAGGGGCTGGTACAGGCAGTGAATATGCAACTGGAAGCTGGTGTTGTCCGTGTTCAAGCAGAAAAGGTAGATGTACAGCACTTTGCCTTGCGTGCGACTGCTGCTGGCGTTCAACTCATAGGCGGGGGTACACATTGGAATGAATTATTTGCAGACTAGAGGGTAGATATTTTCCTAGTGATGACCTTTTTCTTTGCATATCGACATACACCTGACATGGTAAAAAGCCATTCTCTTGCAACACGTTAGAGAATGGCTTTTTATTGTGACAGAAAGTTCATAAGCAGAAAGAACTATAAAGGTGTTGTTTATGTTGTAATTTTTGGTAAGATAATTAAGTTGGGGAGCACTTTTACTTACTGAAACATAGTAAAAAGGTCTTTTAGCTTGTGCGGATGTCTTATCATTATAGCGTACAAGATAGAGAAAGAAGTCCGATAAAAGGACTCATAGAGAACGGAAGGAGTAAGGAGAATGAAAAGATTACGGACGAAAATATTAAGCGGCTTTGCTGCAGTGCTGGCATTACTTACTGTCCTAGCTGGCCTTATGTTTTTCGAGATGAACAAGTTTGAACACAATGTAGAGGATATGATTAATAAACAGGTTACTTTAATAGTGGAAGATGGTAATCTGAATTTTAACATCGCCCAGCGTATTGCGCTTGTACGCGCTTATATGCTATTTGGTGATCGTGAATATAAAGATAAATTCCACGAATATACGGAGAAGAGCAAAGCCATTCAGACAAAAATGAGCGAGGTAAGCGAGAATGAACAAACAAAGCAATTAATTGATAAAAGCGTTCAGTGGCGAACATTTATTGAACAGAACATTTTTGATGTATATGATCGTGGGGATAAGGCAGCCGCTCTTTCTGCTCTGAAGAATACGGCAGAGCCAATGGCACGTGAGCTGATGGCTGGATTTGAAAACTTGTCGAGCGAAAGACAGGTAAAAATGAAAGGCGAAGGGGAACGATTAATTGAGGCCGGTCATAAATCGAAGGTGATGACAGGCATCATTTCCCTGTTGGCGATTCTGGTTGGGGTCATCGTTTCCTTCTATGTGGCCCATATTATTTCTCGATCGATTGTGAAAGTGACGGAGCATGTACGGCGTATTTCAGAAGGGGACCTAACGGGAGAGCCGCTGAATATCAATACGAAAGATGAGACAGGACAACTCGTTCAGGCAGTAAATACGATGTCTGATCAACTGCATACGCTTATCGGTCATGTAAACTATAGTGCTGCTCAGGTGGCTGCATCTTCTGAACAGCTAACCGCCAGCATGGAGGAAGGGATGACGTCAACAAATGAGATGGCTGACAGCATCCAGATTGTAGCCAACGGCTCAGAGGTTCAGATGCAGAGCGTCGAGGAAAGTGCGAATGCGATGGAAGAAATGGCGAATGGTGTACAGCGTGTGGCGGAGGCATCTTCCTTAATCGCTGAAGCATCGGTTGATGTGAAGGAGCAATCCCGTCAAGGAAATGCTTGCGTGGTGAATTCAATTGAACAGATGGATCGAATTCAGGAAACGACAGAGACGACAGCCAGACAGATTGAGCTTTTACAGCAGGATTCAAAAGAAATCGATGAGATTCTACGTCTTATCTCTGATATTTCAGCGGAGACGAATCTATTGTCACTTAATGCGGCAATAGAAGCTGCACGGGCAGGTGAAGCGGGCAGGGGATTTGCGGTTGTTGCAGATGAAATTCGTAAGCTGGCGGATCAAACCGCCAGGTCGGCCGAGAAAATTCATCAGTTGATTGCCCGTGTACAAATGAACACCACTCAGGCGGTTCAGTCTATGGAACAGAACCAGCAGAGCGTGCAATCAGGTAAAGAGGTTGTAGGACAGGTAGGAGAACTATTTACGGACATTTCTGCGAAAATAGAGGATATCTCAGGTCAGATTGAAGAGATGGCAGCAACATCACAGGAAATGTCAGCCGGTGCCCAGCAGATTACTGCCTCTATGAATGAGATGGCGAATATTGCAAGAGAATCATCGAATAGCATGCAGCATATTGCTGCCGGTTCAGAGGAGCAGGCGGCGATGCTGGAAGAAATGGAGGCTTCTGCCGAATCGCTTGCCCGTATGGCAAATGAAATGCGCCAGGCTGTACATTACTTTAAACTTTGATGATATTTATATAGTAAAAGGAACAGGAGGGAATGAGCAGTTCTCCCCTGCTCTTTATGTAGGAATTTCCTCATATGAATAATGAACTGTTATTTCTTTTACATTTTCCCAGCAACATTACTGTTTATTGTGCGTCTCTTTATATGATGCCTTTTCTCTCTATTCCTTGTCAGCAAAGGGATAAAGAATAAAAAATGATAGAACAATTATCGTTTTTTTTCATAATATACTTGACTCTAAGTCAAATATAGGAAAAAGTAGTAGATGGATAGTAGAATTTGAGCATTTATCCCGGTCCAACGGGCAGTAAGCCCCCCACTTCACATATGCTACGAGGGGGATAACTGCTCCTAAGACCCCGATAAGTGCAACTAACCATCAGTGGGAGATGAAGAAAGCCTCCACTGATGGAAGTTTTACTTTAGGTTTGTGAAAGGAGTATGTAATTGTGGGAAGAAAGAAAGAGAAGAAATTTGTAAAGGCTCTGGCTTGTACCTTATGCGTATTAACGCTAGGTGAAGCGGGAGCAGGGAGTGGAGTTCTGGCGGCGGAGAAGACGCCTCCTGTCGCAAAGCCGGCGGCACAACCGGCTACAGCACAACCGAAAGAGCAGCAGCCAGAGGTACCGGCTCCGCTGCCTCAGATGGATATGACGGGCTATGAGCTTTTCTTCCTGGGCAATGCGTTCACGTATAATACGCCTGAGGAGACAGAAGAAAAGGCAGGTTTTATCTCGGCGCAGAGTATGCCGTTGAAACCGATAAATAAGTCAGGGGATTGGTACCAGATTCAGTATGGACCAAAGCAAGTATGGGTCAAGCAGGCACCGGGAACAGTGTATGTCCGTCAAGTGCCGAAGATGACGGGAGATGCCATTCCTTCCTCACAAAATTATATGTATCTGCATCATCCGCTACCTGTTTACAAGGAAGCGGACCCGGAATCAGAGAAGATTGCAGCGCCTGCTTCACAGCGACTTGAGGTACTTGCCCAGCAGGGGACGACCTGGTATAAAGTCAAAGTGAACGGGCGTGAAGGCTGGTTATATGATGACGGCGGCTATATGACGAAGGAGCTTGGAGTAAAGCGGATTAACATCCAGCAGGCCCTGCCCTTGTATCAATATCCGAATCCGTCTTCCCGCAATACGGGAACATGGCAGAAGCCAGGAGAGACAGTCGCCTACGCACGTATGGGCGATTGGTATCAAGTAGAGCAGAATGGTGGCTTCCACTGGCTGTATGCGCCGAACGGAGAGGTGCAACCGGTGTATGCACGCTTTACGGATAAGAAGACAGTAGAGAATGGCGAGCTGGGCAATGCGCTGTTCATGACGCCGCCTCCGACTAGAGTAGAGACGCTGACGAAGCGATTGGTAACGGATGTTCGTGGACAGAAGGAGCGGATGTTCGAGACAGTCATTATGGTGCCGTTGGCGATGGTTGAGCGTGGCTTCTCCATGATGGAGTACGAAGTAGGTAATTCGCCTTCGCTGACTGGATATTTGGACGATATTTTCAAACCGGGCGATAGCATTGAGACGCTGACGAAGGCATCGCTTGCAGCACAGCAGCAGATGGGTGATAAGCAGCCGATTAATATTATTCTTGCGTTGCCGTATCCTGTAGAGAAGAAGAAAGTACCGTTCCTTAACGATAACCGAGTGGAATTGCAGCGCCAATATATTGAGAAGGCAGTAGCGAACTGGGAGAAAGCGAAGCCGGAAGGGTTGCGTCTAGCCGGGTTCTATTGGACACAGGAGAGCATTCCGGATAACAATAAGGACGTCGTGAAGCAGGTAGCTGATCTGATACATAAGAAAGGGTACAAGATGTATTGGGCTCCGTATCTGGGTGCTACGAATGCGGAGAAGTGGAAGACACTGGGTATTGACTTCGCCTGGTTCCAACCGAACTATTACTTCGCTGACGGCCGGAAGAAGTTCCGTGGCGTAGATATGCTGGGACAAGCGTATACGCTGGCCCGTGAGACAGGCGGCGGTACGATGCTGGAATGGGATTGGAGCCTGCGTCAAAAGCCGGAGAATACGACTAATCTTAAAGCATACCTAGATCGCGGCAAGGAGTTCGGAGCCAATAAACCGAGCATGCTTGTCTACGACGGCATTGGAGGCATCGATGCTGCCCTGTTGCAAGTAAATGACACCTTCTCAGGCATCCGTAAGCAACTGTTCGATTACTTGCTTGAGTATAAATAATGAAGAACAAAGTTACTTTTCCTTCCGCTACTTGTTGGCGGAAGGTTTTTTTTGATGGATAAGAAACGATATGTCGCTATAAAGCAAGAAAGCGACATATCGTTTCTTCCAATCGTATTATTTGAAAAACTCGCGAGGCGTGTGCCAAACGTTGCTGTTTCCCTGTGGAGCGTGTGGCACGACGGACGAAAAAGGCCGAGCGGCAACGCCCGCGTGTTTTTCTTGCTTGTGGAAAAATGCGGTTGTAATTTGTGGGAATTTGGAAAGCGAACGCAGAATTTGCGATGAAAGACATCCTAATTCTACAAAAAATACTAATATAATACATATATAGAGTGTTTTCTATAATCATTCAGTGAGGAGGAGTTGTATGACTGAGTTATTGCCGAAGACGAAAGCGGTTGAGATGTTTATGCTGTATGGGCATCTATTTCATCCTGGACAATTGCAAGGAAGGGGTGAGATTACGGTGCTGTATATCGGACCGGAGGAATATTATACAGAATGCACGGTCACGCAGTTTTGTAAGCGATTAATCAGAGAGTGTCATATTGATGAGGAGCTTGTGCGCAGGTTTGCCCGCGAGACGCTTGGACAGCGTAAGCATGTACCCCTGATTTTGCAACGGGATTTCGTTCTCATACCTTTTGGCTATCCTGGATTTTCTAATCCTTATCATCGTACAGTGTATGCATGTCATTCTTCGGTTGAGACGTATACCGTGAATTCGGAAGATTCACTCTGCACACTCGTTCTAAGAGATCGTCACACATTCGAGCTTGCGTGCTCACGCAGGCAGCTGATGAGGCAATTGCGTAATGCCGAGCATGTACGTAACCGATACATAACACGAAGCCGACCTCCGTTAAATTAAAGGTATCTTCACATATATGCCTTCTCTTTTACTCTATGTATAAGATAACGATCGTTTTTTATGTGAAAAAAAGCACGTTCTCCTTCTGTATCCTTACATAACGCTCTGCTGACAATGTGGAAAGCCGGTAAGATGAAGGTGCGCGCAATACATGCGGGACCGGTCGCCGTAGATTGTAGGAGAGGCATGAAGGAATGGGATTGGACAAGCTTTTTTGAAGAGTATGAGCCACTGATTGAGAAGTGGGTGGCACGTTTTCCACCGGGGCCTTTGAGAGAAGAGGCGAAGCAGGAGGCACGGATCGCGTGTTGGAAGAGACTTCCCTATTACGATGAACAACGTGGGATGGCTCTTTCCTCGTACCTCTTTCTTTCTGTGAAAGGAACCGTAATCAACTGGTATGCCCGGGAGAAGAGGTGGAGAGAGCGGCACTGCTTGCCTTCACTTCCTGCATCGCATGAGGAAGAAGGCGCGGAGCGGATGGAACTGCTGCTTGGGACAACAGATCATGATATGGAGGAGGAATTGATATGGCAGGCATGGATGACGTATCTGTCACAGGAAGAGGCCAGATGTGTGTCGCTGCACATTCGTGAAGGAATGACATTGCGCGAGGCAGCCGAACGGTTAGGTATTCCGTATGAACGCGCGAAAAAGCAAAAGCAGCGTGCCATGCAGAAATTACGGATAGCCGCAGAGAAAGGATAGGGTTATAGAATTAGGGGCGACGGATATAAAATATTCCGACGCCTCTATGCTTTTAGATAAGTGGGGGGGATGGAATGAATACGTAGACTGGGATTAAATTTCCACAAGATATGACAGGTAAAATATGATAATGTAAGTAATGTTATAAAAAACTTCATATATTACTTAATTTTACTGGAGGAAGAAAAAAAGTGAAAGCGACATTCAACAAGGTATTAACAACCACTGCAGTTCTTTCTATGGTATTAACTCCTGGAGCAGTCTGGGCTGCTGATGATACGGCAACGTCTGCGACTCCGACAAAGCCTGCTGTTACAGAGCAGCAGAAAACACCAGCATTTCCGGATTTGAATACGGCTGCATCATGGGCTCGTGAGCAAATCACCCAGGCCAAGGAGATGGGCTGGATCGGCGGATATCCAGATGGAAAGTTCTACCCGCTGAATAATCTGACGCGCCGGGAAGCAGCTATTATTATGTCTGGTGCATTGGAACTCAAATTGCCAGATAAGACCGTCTCTTCTTATCCGGATGTAAAGGTATGGGGAATTAAGGAGATTGAAGCGGTAAAAGAAGCCGGCCTGATGGTGGGCAAAGAAGAAGGAAAATTTAACCCTGACGATAAGATTACGCGCCAGGAACTGGCGATTATTCTCGTAAAAGCAGCAAAAATCAGCACAGAAGGAAAAGGGGATAACCTGACCATTGCAGATGCTGATAAAGTATGGCCGGATGCGAAGCCATACGTGCAGGTAGCTATGGATTCTAAGCTGATGATTGGATATAATAACCACTTCAATCCGAGAGATACAGCAACACGTCAAGAGATGGCTGTTATGGCTGTCAACCTTGCGAACGTGCTGAAAGATAATAATACGCCTTCAGAGCAAGCTGGTACAGTAGCAGGTGTAACTGCTGATACGCTGACATTGAACGATCAGTCATACAAGCTGACTGATGCCGTAAAAGGTATTTTCAATGAGAAGAATGCGGCTGCGCTAAAAGATGCTCAGGTAAAAGTGGAAGTAGATGGGGGTAAAAACGTCACAAAGGTAAAAGGTCTGGAGCTTACCGCAGCAGGACAAGCCCCAGAGGAAGGGAAGCCGGAATTCAGTGGCAATCTGACGCTGGATGGAAACCAGGCGATTGTCGAAGGTGACGTAGCGGTGCGTGCGAATTACATATCGCTTCATAATCTGACGGTGAAAGGCAATTTAACGGTTGCTAAGGAAGTGCAGAACGATTTCGAAGCGAAAAGCGTAACAGTGGAAGGCAATACGCTGATCGAGGGCGGAGATACGAATACAGTTGTATTCGAGAACTCAAAGCTGAAAGGCGTACAGGTTGCCAAGGAGAATGTAAAGGTTAACTTTAAAGGCAATTCTTCTATTGAGACGGTGGAGGTAGCGAAAAACGCAGAGCTTGCGGCCGATCAAGGCATATCCCTGCCGAAGGTTACTGTCAAAGACGGTGTGAATGCGCTAAAAGTTAATGTGATGATTGATGAGCTGACTCTGCCGGAAAAAGTGAAAGTGGAAGAAATCATCAGTAACTACGAAGAAGCGAAGAACTGGATCGGTAAAGTGAATGGAGAAGCTCACGCGTATAATGTGTACAAGTTCGTAACAGAAGGTGTACCTACAAGCTATGAGGCACGTGAGCTGCTGAGCCAGGCTCCGGCTGACGGCAAGACTGCTGCTGAGGTATTCGCAGGCATGCAGCCGGTAAAAGTAAGCCTGGCAGTAGACAAAGATAATGCGCATGCGTATGAAGGTCATGTACGTATTCAACCATCTGATGTTGAAGGTGTACAGCTGTGGGCACAGGATACAGAAGGAAAATGGTGGGATATCAATAAGACAGGCTGGGGTCCAGCAGAAGGCTTCAAGCTGAATCTGGATTTGAAAACAGATGTGTATGTTGTGGCACAGGAGGGAACCCATACGATTCCTCTGAAGCTGGAAGATGTAGATAAGCAATACGGCGCGGCTAACAATGTAATTGTGCAGACGAATCTTGAGCTGAAAGCCGAGCCAAAAGCGGAGAAGCCAGCCGATAATCAAGACGCAAAATAAAAGCTATATATGAATGTAATAGAGCGTACGAAGGGTGTTACCACCTTTCGTACGCTTTTTTATTTTGTGAAATATGCATGCTTATAGGGGGATTTTTCGGAAATCTAACAAAATAAACATTAGATTAAAAAGTAATATTATCCAAACAAACTATATTATACAGGTCTTTTTTCTTTAAATCTAGAATACAACTTGCTTATTTGTGGGCTAAAAAGCCTATTAGGTTCATTCCTTCTAAAAGCTTAAAAAAGAGAATTGCATAAACATATAATTCCAAATTTCTATTCAAAAAGATTGTAAACAAAAATAAAAATAGTAAACACTTTGATATGTAAAGGAAGAACCTGTTGTTTGTTTTTTTTCCTCACTTTTTTCTTTGAAAACAAAATTAATATTTATTGTATATTTATTAATTCCATTTCTCTTCGAATAGGACAAAAAAATTAACAGAATGTTTATTTTGTTACATTATCATAGGCCAATACTTCAGAAAGGAGACGAATTGTGAGAAGGCATTATTCTTTACATTTTAAACATGAGGTTATTAGAAAGGCGTTGGAGATGAGAGATTATAGTTTAGTAGCTAGGAAATACCAAATAAGCAGCTTAACGATATATCGTTGGATACGCGAATATAAGGAGGGAAAATATGAATCGTGATAGTTTCTTCTTAGATATACTCCAATATATGGACAATTGGTAGGAAATAAGACTTCAGATGTTTGAACTAGGGTATGGGGTACAAAGAATACGACAAAGGGGGAGAAATGAGGGCAAGGAGGAGTATGGTGATTAGTTTTTTATTTAAGAAACGCATACGTTCATCTACCAATATCGTGGAATTGTTGCAGGAGGCAGATAGTTTGGTCCGTATGTTATATGCCGCCCGTGACATTGAAGAACAGTATAGAACCACTGAAAAACTACTGTATGTGTATCAAAGAATACATCATATAAAAAAGGTTGAAAGATAGCCTATATGTCTCAAGTAGTTTTCTTGGCCTTGCTTCATTAAGATTACGGATCTTTATAGTTTGACATAAGAAAGGAAGAAGGATTTATGAGTAAAAAGCAGGGCAGGCTGCAATCGATGACAAAGCATACGAAACTTACGATTAAAAATCGTCTCATTCTATCCTGCGTTTTGTTAGTCGTGTTACCAAGCCTCATAATAGGAATAGTCGCTTATGGAAAAGCAAAAAGAGAAATCGAAAGTCAGCTTATATTTAGTGCAGCGGAAAGCGTTGAGTATGTAAATAGCACAATTGATAACTTGCTGAAAAATAAAATCGTTGATGCTAACTATTTTTCCAAGCAAATTAATGCTTCGATGATTCAAGGAAAAGACAGTCCATTGATTCGTGCCAGGCTAAGTCAATATATTGATACCCATCCTGATAGCCCGAGTGTTTTTGTTGGGACAGCAAGTGGTCTGATGATTCAGGAGCCGCAGGTAAAGCAGCCCGAAGGATATGATCCGCGAACAAGGGACTTTTATAAGAAAGCAATGGAGAACAAAGGTCGTACTGTCATTACCGAACCGTATGTTTCATCAAGTTCGGGCGAGGTTGTTGTTTCTGTTGCACAGACGCTGGCAGACGGCTCCGGTGTTTTTGCTTTTACGCTTAATCTCGATCATATTAGCGATTTAGCCAAGAATATTAAGGTAGGGCATGAGGGATACATATTCATTTTGGATAAGTCTAAAAAAGTTATTGCTCATCCGACGGAAAAAGCAGGCGTAGAATTAAAGGAAGACTTCTTCTCTTCCTTCTATGAGAAAGATAATGGCACGTTAACGTATACGTTTAAAGGCGAGGACAAAAAATCAGCTTTTGCCACGAATCAGCTAACCGGCTGGAAGATTGGTGGTACGATGAGTGCGAGTGAAGTAGATAAACAGGCCAGTGGCATTTTTTATACAACTTTATTTGTGATTGCAGGGGCCTTGCTTCTTGCTTTTATTGCGATTTTCTTTATCAGTCGTTCCATTGTACGGCCCTTGCAAGTTTTGCAGCGTTCTACAGAGAAGATTAGCCAGGGGGATTTGACGGAACAGGTTGATACGTCAAAAAGAGATGAAATCGGGGATTTGGCAAGGAATTTCCAGACGATGGTTAGCAGCTTACGTACTCTTATTTACCAGGTTCGTGAAAAGTCGGAACAAGTATCAGCTTCCGCTCAGCAGTTGACAGCTAGTTCCGAACAAACGTCGCAGGCGATTGAGCAGGTAGCGGTTATTACACAGGAAGTGGCTGCGGGAAGTGAAGAGCAAGCACAAAGTGTAACGGAGAGTGCTACGGCGATTCATCAAATGTCTGAGGGGATGCGAGATATTGCATCCTATGTCCGACAGGTTTCCGCATCCGCAGCCAGCACTTCTGAGGCTGCTCAGGAAGGAAATGTATCGATTAGGCATGCGGTTCAGCAGATGAAGGCAATTCAAGATACGGTTCGGCGGCTGGGTGAGAATATTGAACGTCTGGGCAGTCGCTCGGAAGAAATCGGCCAAATTGTAGGTGTTATCGGCAATATTGCTTCCCAGACCAACCTTCTCGCTCTGAACGCAGCTATCGAAGCGGCAAGAGCAGGTGAGCAGGGGAAAGGATTTGCGGTTGTAGCTGATGAAGTGCGAAAGCTGGCGGAAGAGTCAGCAAGCTCGGCCCAACAGATTTCAGATTTGATTCAACGGATTCAACAGGAAACGGCACAAGCGTTATCTTCGATGGAGACTGCCACACAAAATGTTATGGAAGGTATAGAAGTTGTAAATGTTTCGGGTGATTCTTTTGCTCATATCGAGAAGGCGGTCGATGGTGCAGCCAAGCAAATAAGCGAAGTATCAGCTGCTACTGAGGACATATCATTAAATACGGACCAGATTGTTCACTCGATTGATGTGATTACGAAAGTGACAGAAAAGGCGACAGAAGGTACGCAAAGCATCTCGGCTGCTACTGAAGAACAGCTTGCGGCCATGGAGGAAATTGCTTCTTCCTCGTCGGCTTTAAGCAAGATGGCTGAAGAGCTTCAGGTTCTTGTGGCAAAATTTAAAGTGTAAATTCTTACAGAGACATTCGATTGTTTCGTATGAAAGGAACGGCTCCCTGGTGTATCAGGGAGCCGTTTTTATATCTATATAAATTACACTTGATATTTTGACAGGGTAGTGTGGTTGGAAGTAGGTGATTCAGAAAAAGAAGAGGTTGGATGCGCCCTGCGCTCCAGCAGAAGAAAGGCAAACGTGCCTTTTTCCGACCGTTCCCGCCCACCGCCCTTCCTTCTTTTCTTACCTCCTACCACAAGAATTTGTCGATTTATCAAATCAGATGTATATAATAGCCATATTGAATGAAACAAACGTGACGATTTAATCGTACATATAGATGTGAGCCATTTTTTTGCCTAAAATTGCTAAAGAATGTTCATTGCTTGCATCAAACATAAATTCTCAAGGGTGTCGATTATCCAGTAGCATTCAGAGTGTATAGTCACCACAACGCGCCCCAAACGGGCAGAAGGTTGTCATGCTCGCTTCTTGCTCCTGGCTGGAGACAACCGCTCGGGAAGGGAGACGAAAAGCCCTGTTCATGCCCCGTTGTTGGTGCCTCTTCCTCTCTAAGGAGTCAACACCCTTGATATCCATAGTGTGGATGGAAAGAGAATCATGCGTACGACGTGCGTCCTCTTTGTTTTTCTACAGCAGAGCTGCATAAGGGCAACTAGGACTGTTGCCTGCGGCACCAGTTAAGTTTTCTTTACTGTGTGCCACAAAGTGGCCGTGTGACTTCGTTGCGGGAGAAAGACGAGGGAACACGTCTACGCATGTACCTTTTTCCACTATATGGATAATCAACGCCCAAAGGAGAAAGAAGCCGAGATGAAATATTGGAAGGAAAATTCTCTGCACCTGGTACAAATCCCGAACAGCATGCGAATGGAGCTTGTCCCGTGCCTACCGGAAGGGGAATTATTAATCCATACATACGCTCGACTAAAAAAAGAAGGAAGAAAATTGCCGATACTATTAATGAACGCCAATTTCTTTCACCTGGATGGTGGATATTCTATCTCCGGCATGAAGTATAGCAATGGTACGATTATCGAACGTTCGCTGGGTGGATACTTCGTCTATTGCGATCCATCGGGAGAGGTGCGGATTGATACGAAGCAAGGGAAGCGAATTGGTGATTTTGCCGGGATGCGGTGGGCGCTTGAGTCCTCGCCTTTGCTGCTGCCAAGCCTGGAAACGAGTGCATATATGGAAGCGACCATCGCTTCAGAGGAGCATCCTCGTACCGCCATCGGAATTGCGGAAGATAGTGTGATTTTAGCGGTGACCGACGGAAGACCCGCAGGATTGACATGCCGGAAACTGGCCGATATGCTGCGCCAGGCGGGATGCCATACCGCACTGAATCTGGACGGTGGCCGTTCCTCGCAATTAGTAGTGGAAGGTAAGCAGGTGAATCGTCAGTGGCTGCGGCGTAAGGTTTATGCAGCATTGACAGTTTATTCATAGGAAGAAAAAGGATAAAGGCCGTGCGTGTCGAATGTAATAGGGATACGTTTGCATACTCACACCGTTCTACATTTGTTGTAGCGTCAGGTGTAGTTTAATAGTGGAGGCTTTTACATTTGGAGAGGAAGTTGAGCAACTTGAACAAAAAAATGAGAAAGTTACTTGTCTGGGGAGCACTAGTAACCAGCATTAGCGGCGCTGCTCTGCCAGCCTGGGCGGCAGAAAGCGCGCAGCAGGAAAAGGGGGATAATCCGTACGCCGCTCAGGAGGCCCGTATTCATGAGGTGCTTACACAGGTGATGGAGAAGCATCTGAATGATAGGCTGGATGTCAAGCGTTTGACAGATGGTGCGATCCGGGGAATGTTAGAGGAAACTGGTGATCCGTATAGTACGTATTTTACAGAAAAGGAATTTGAAGATCTTCACAATGATTTGGAAGGGATGTATGTCGGGATTGGGATATACATACAGCAACAGGATGGAAAGCTGATTATTCAGAGCATCTTTGAAGATACAGCGGCGGCGAAGGCCGATTTGCAGGAGGGAGACGAGGTTGTAGCGGTGGACGGTAGAAGAACATATGGGAAATCTACCGAACAGGTGATGGAATTGATGAAGGGGGAGCCTGATTCATCTATCATGCTAACCGTGAAACGGGATGGCAAGGAGCGTACTGTGGCATTGAAACGGGAGGCGATGCAATTCTCTCCGGTGGATAGTCTGATGCTGGACAATAAAATCGGCTACATCGCGCTTTATGGCTTCTCCGAAAACAGTGGAGAGATATTCCACAAGCATCTATCCAAGCTGGAAAGTGACGGCATGAAGGGGCTCATTATCGATTTACGTGATAACGGTGGCGGATATGTAAAGGCAGCGCTAGAGATTGCAGATATATTCGTCGATAATGGTCCGCTGGTACACGTGAAGAACCGGGAAGGAAAACAGACTGACATTCGAGCAACACCGGGAGCGATGAAGGTTCCTATGGCTGTGCTGGTGAATGGAAAGACAGCCAGCGCTTCGGAAATGTTGATCGGTGCGCTACAGGATTATAAGGTAGGCACCGTCATCGGGACAAAAACATTCGGTAAGGGCGTTGTACAGGATCTCATGCCGCTTGAGAAGGGCGGTATCTTAAGACTGACGGTGGATGAGTACTTTTCACCGCAGATGAATAAGATTAACGGTAAGGGTATTATGCCCGATATTGTAATAGAAAAGCCGGATGACCAACTGATGAGAGCCATCACCTATTTAAACGGTTCAACCGCGCTTCGTCTGAATTCGGACGGTACGGTGAGCGTAGCTGGTTTTCCAGCGGCGGAAGGAATGGCTAAGAAGATAGGTACGCAGTGGTTTATTGCACTCCGTCCATTCGCCGAGCTGTACAAATGCCAGGTGTATTGGGACGATTCAAGTCAGCAGGCCGTCTTCCGTTGTGGCGATACGACGCGTAAGTATTCGGTGAAAGATAATCCGTATGTGCGCAATGAGAACGGAACGATTTGGGTTGCACTCGACAAGTTGAATAATGATTTCCCCGCTATTTATGTGGAAAAACGTGATCAGAACATTTTCGTACATGTGAAGTAATCTTGCCAGTTTCACAACATTTTTCTCGCCACTGCGTATATACATACGGTAAAGTAAAACTCCTATCAGTGGAGGTATCCTCCACTGATGGTTAGTTGCACATATCGGGGTCTTAGGGGCAGTTATCCCCCGCGTAACGTGCGTAAAGGGGGTCTTACTGCCCGTTGGACCCGGAAAATGTATACGTAGAGGGAGGAAAAGGCATGAAGAAATGGGGATACGGCGTTACTGGCGCGGCGCTGGCCGTAATTGTAAGCACACTCTCAACGGGGGCGGCTGCTCCGGCTGAGCCTGGCTCTGATGCGGACCCAGTTGTGACGAAAAGCTATGTGGAACAGATCAGACAGGACATTCTTAACCAGGTAAAAGGGTCCGGTTCCGGTACGCAGAATCCTACGCCGGGTGAGTCGGCTACGCTGGTGGTAGAGAAAGTGGAAGAGGGTAGTACTGTCATCGGCTATGCGGGAACAGAACTGATTTTGCGTACAGGCAAAGCGGTTGTCCACACACCGGTCGGTGATGGCTATGGGCTGCCAGACTTAACGGCGGGAACGAACATCACGAAAGGTAAGAACATTCCGGCTAACCATCATTTGCTGTTACCGCAGAACGATGAGCGCGGACTCAAAGTGGTGAAAGGTCCGGCGTACGTGATGATTCGCGGTGCGTATGTGATTAAATAAAGATAGAAACGATAGATAAAGCAGGGGATGCGAAAAGATAAACAACGCTCATTCCCTGCTTTTTGACTGTTTGTATACAGTTCCTTGCCGACTTAGCATGCCAGAATGTACCTTTACCCGCCTTGCCTCCTCCGCTTTTTGCATGTTGACATGACAGGAGAAATAAGATATCCTCAACTAGAACGGAAGACCCTTATATCCCGAGCAGGCGGAGGGACTGGCCCGATGAAGCCCGGCAACCACACCGCGCTTCCCGTGGAAGAAGATGCAGAGAGCGAAGAGCTCCTAATAAGTAAAGCGCTTCCCGGACGCGATGAACGGTGCTAACCAGCAGAACGGTATGGCACATACATACTTTTCTGGATGATAAAGGGCAAAGAATGAGTAAAAAACGAACCCTTTTCCAGAGTGCATTATAATGGAAAAGGTTTTTTTACTGCTTTGCGACAAGTTTGGGGAGGGAGTACCGTATCTTGGTAAGACCATCCATGAATCATGGTTTATAAGGAGGTACGTGAATATGACGCTGAAAAAAGGCCGTCATCTCTTCACATCAGAATCGGTTACGGAAGGACATCCGGATAAGATTTGTGACCAGGTTTCTGATGCAATTCTCGATGCAATTCTCGACAAAGATCCAAACGCACGCGTAGCGGCGGAAACTTCCGTAACGACAGGTATGGTACTCGTAGCGGGCGAGATTACGACAAGCTGCTATGTAGACATCCCTAAGGTGGTTCGCGAAACCATCCGTGAAATCGGATATACGCGCGCTAAGTACGGCTTCGATGCTGACACTTGCGCAGTGTTGACTTCTATTGACGAACAATCTCCTGACATCGCGCAGGGTGTTGACCAGGCGCTTGAAGCGCGCGAGGGTCAAATGACGGATGAACAAATCGAGGCAATCGGTGCGGGTGACCAGGGCTTAATGTTCGGATTTGCCTGCAACGAAACGCCGGAATTAATGCCACTTCCGATTTCGCTGGCACACAAGCTGTCCCGTCGCCTCACGGAAGTCCGCAAGAACGGCACGCTTGCATACTTGCGTCCGGACGGAAAAACCCAGGTTACAGTGGAGTATGAAGGCGACAAGCCAGTACGCGTAGATACGATTGTTATCTCCACGCAACATGACCCGGCTGTTTCTCTGGAGCAAATCCAGCAAGATCTGAAAGAACATGTAATCAAACCGATTGTTCCGACAGAATTCCTGGATGATGCTACGAAGTATTTCATTAACCCAACTGGTCGTTTCGTTATCGGTGGACCGCAGGGTGATGCCGGTCTTACCGGTCGTAAAATCATCGTTGATACGTATGGCGGGTACGCTCGTCATGGCGGCGGTGCATTCTCCGGCAAGGATCCGACAAAAGTAGACCGTTCCGGCGCGTACGCGGCTCGCTACGTAGCCAAGAACATTGTCGCAGCAGGATTAGCGGAGAAGTGTGAAGTTCAAGTGGCTTATGCGATTGGTGTAGCACAGCCTGTTTCCATCAGCGTGGATACGTTTGGCACTGGCAAAGTGGAAGAAGACATCCTAGTGCAACTTGTTCGTAAACATTTTGACCTCCGTCCGGCTGGTATTATTAAGCAGCTTGACTTGCGTCGTCCGATGTACCGCGGAACTGCTGCGTACGGACATTTTGGCCGCAATGACCTAAATGTACCATGGGAACAAACAGACAAAGCGGAAATCCTTAAGAAAGAAGCATCAGAATTGTCTGCTCGTTAATAAAATACGACTAAAGACCCATCACTTCAATAGTGTATGGGTCTTGTTTTGTTTATTTGGGATGAATGGTACAATAGGTAAAGAGTTTTTGTTCTCCTTACCTATAAAGTGGGAACAACCCTAAGGAAGAGAAGCGTAGAAGGTAACAGTTGGGATGGTACTTATTGGCTAATGGAATAGGAAGGGGATGTACATGGCCGAGGCCAACATTAATATCCACGTACTCGATGAAGTTATGGAACGTACGATTTCATCGGTGGAGCAAAGTAAAGAGAAGATTTTCGACATTGCGGAGAATGCGCACAAAGAGCGCAATCACATTAGCCTCGAACTGGAAGCCCTGAAGGATGAAATTGAAAGGGTGATTGCCCAGACGGATCACCTGGAGATAAAAGCAAGGCAAGCACGCCAGAAGTTGGCGAATATTAGCCGCAGCTTTCGCCAATACAGTGAATCCGATATTCGCGAAGCCTATGAAGAAGCCAGCCAGATGCAAATTAAGCTATCGCTATCAAGAGATAAGGAACTGCGCCTCAGGCAACGTCGGGATGAACTGGAGCGCCGCCATCGGAATATCCTGCAGACCATCGAGAAATCGGAGAATTTGATTTCCCAGATAGGTCTTGTGTTAAACTACCTGCAGGGTGACCTGAGAAAGGTGGGAATTGCTCTGGAGTCGGCCCAACAGCAGCAACTGCTCGGGATTCAGATTATCCAGGCGCAGGAAGAAGAGCGCAAGCGGGTAGCTCGTGATATTCATGACGGTCCCGCTCAATCAATGGCGAATGTGACACTGCGAAGTGAAATTGTTGAGAAAATGCTGAATCAAAATCGAATTGACGAGGCAAAGGTGGAGCTCCGGTTATTAAAAGAGCTTACAAGGGCAAGTCTTGTAGATGTAAGGAAGATTATCTTCGATCTGCGTCCAATGGCTCTCGATGACCTCGGACTTGTGCCTACGCTTCGTAAGTATTTGGAAGAATACCACAAACGCCATGGCATCCATGTGAAGCTTACATTGCTTACACCGGAACGTCGTCTGCAGAATTCGATTGAAGTTGCCGTGTTTCGTCTGATTCAGGAGTCCCTGAATAACACAGCGAAGCATGCGCAGGCCAAGCATGTGGAAGTGCGGCTAGAGTTTAAACCGAATGCGGTACACTCTATTGTCACAGACGATGGCATCGGATTCGATCAGTCAACGAAGGCGGAACGGCCGCAATTTGGAATTATGGGGATGAAGGAAAGGGTAAAGCTTTTGCAAGGTAAGATGACGATTCATTCTAAGCCTGGAGAAGGGACAAGCGTTCTGTTCCATATTCCCTTTCGCATTCAAGAGAAAGACAACGATCATAGCAACGAACAAACAACACCTTAACATATGGAGGTTAGTATGACGGACCAAAAGATCTCGATTTTACTAGTAGATGACCACAAATTGTTTCGTGAAGGCGTGAAGCGAATTCTGGAGATGGAAGAGAGCTTTGAAATCGTCGGAGAAGCGTCGGATGGGGAAGAAGCATGTCAGATGGCGGCAGATTTCCAACCGGACGTTATCTTGATGGATATCAATATGCCGAAGATGACCGGCGTACAGGCGACACAGCGCATTAAGGAACGCGCTCCTGAATCGCGTATTATCATCCTGTCGATTCACGATGATGAGAACTATGTATATAAGTCCCTGCGTTCCGGCGCGGCGGGCTACCTGCTGAAAGAGATGGATTCTGATGCGCTCATCGATGCGATTAATTCGGTGGCTGCAGGCGAAGCCTATATTCATCCGAAAGTAACAGGCAAGCTTATTAGCGAATTCCGTCGTCTCAGCACAATCGAGCATAGTCACGATGAGAACGTTCTCCTCAGCGATGTGAGTGAACTTGGCGGAACGGACAAGGAAAGCAACATTCTGGCTCTGACGCCGCGTGAGCGCGAAGTACTCCAGCTGATGGCTGA
Organism: Aneurinibacillus migulanus; assembly: GCF_001274715.1. Taxonomy (GTDB): domain Bacteria; phylum Bacillota; class Bacilli; order Aneurinibacillales; family Aneurinibacillaceae; genus Aneurinibacillus; species Aneurinibacillus migulanus. The sequence goes on from NZ_LGUG01000004.1 coordinate 259,218, forward strand.
AGGAAAAAGCAACCGCATGATCGGTGAAGAGCTATTCATTAGTGAGAAAACGGTTAAAAACCATGTCAGCAGTATTCTGCAGAAGCTAGATGTACAAGACCGTACGCAGGCGGTCGTTATGTCGATTAAGAACGGCTGGGTTAAATTGTCTTAATTAACCTTGAGATAGAAGGCCTGGAACGCTTGAAAGCAGCGTTCCAGGCTTTTTTTGATGGATAAGAAACAATATGTTGCTGTAAAGTAAGAAAACAACACAAGGGTGTTGATTATCCAGTACGATCCAGAGTAGATCGTCACCACACCATGCCCCAAACAGGCGTCGGTTCGTCTCCCGCACGGAAGCGTAGAGGGTCGCTTTTCGGGACCGCAAAACATCTGGGTCAACTGCTCGGGAGGGAAACGAAAGGCCTTGTTTGTGTCTCGTTGTGTGGTCTTATCCTCTCGGAACAATCAACACTCTTAGTATCCATAGGTGGATAGAAAAGAAGGACGCGTACGGCGTGCGTCCCCTTTGTTTTTTACAGCAGAGCTGCATAAGGGCAACTAGAACTGTTGCCTGCGGCACCAGTCAAGTTTTCTTTACTGTGTGGAGCGTGTGGCGTCAGGGACGAAACCGACCGGCAACTGTCTCCTGCCCCGTCATCCCCAGATGTTTTGCCGGTCGCCACAAAGCGGCCGTTATTTATATGCTTCGAGAAATTTTAGTTGTAGTCAATATATAATCACATATTTTATGTGTGTTTTTTGTGACTGATTTCTTTTTTAAGAATGAGAGGAACATAGAACAAAAAGAAAATGATGCAAAAATAACGTATTGCATTTGGCATGGATATTGCTCATATAGTATAGCGTTAGGCCAGATTGGCTTAATTAAACTACACTTATTATATGAAAGGAAGTGGCACGACAAGTGAGAAGGGTAGATAAGGTAGTTATGGTAGAACGTTGGTTGTTTCGAATACGAAGATAGAATCCATTTTTTATTACATTGAGGAGGACGACTTTGTGAGTTTACAAGTTGTGATTTTAGGCGTTGGCGGTGTCGGTCAAGTTTGCGCTGCGGAAGTGGTAAAAAAAGGGTATATAAAGAAGTTGATTCTGGCGGATATTTTTACTGAAGGAGCAGAGAAATTTGCGGAAAAGCTGCGCAAGCAAACGTTTGCAGAAGTTGTTGTTTGCCAAACGAACGCAAGCGATACAGAAAGTGTCGCATCAATTCTAGAGGATGTTGACGTACTACTCCATGCAGGGATACCGGAATACAATTTTGACGTAATGCAAGCATGCCTTGACACGAAGACACATTATATTGATATGGCATCCGATAGTCCGGACTTGCTGTTGCAGCAATTGGATTGGGATGAGAAGTTTAAACAAGCGGGAATCGTAGGAATTATGGGATTGGGTTGCGATCCGGGATTCTCCAATATTGCCGCACGGTATGCCGCAGATCAAATGGATACGGTCAAAACGATTACGATTCTTGATGGAGATAACTCCGAAGTTGATTATGATGGATTCTGCGCCTACTTTAGCCCGCAGACCGCGATTAAAGAGTGTTTGGCAAAACCGAATTATTGGACGGCAAAAGATGGACAGCAATTTTATCCAACACCGTTTATGAACGTAGAAGAATTCGAATTCCCTGAACCGATTGGCTGGTTGAATTGCTATGTTGTAGAGCATGAAGAAACTACAACATTAGGAACGTCCATCGGTAAAGGATGCGAGCATGTGGAGTTCCGTTACGCGCTTCACCCTGATTTCATCAATACACTGAAGGTATTAAGTTACCTCGGACTTGACAGCGATGAGCCGATTAAAGTAAATGGCGTCGATGTGATTCCGCGTGACGTAGTTGTGACGACCATGCCGAAGCCTGCAGAGTTGGCAGGAAAAATTCATGGATATTCCTGCGTAGGTGCTTTAGTGAAAGGGACAAAAGGTGATCAAAACGTCGAGCTGTTCGTATACACATTGGCGAACCACGATGAAATCTACGACAAGCTTGGCTTCCAGGCAACTGTATGGCAAACGGGAGTTCCTCCGATTGCTGCTGTAGATATGATTGCGGAGGGTCTCTTGAAAACCACTGGGTGCATTCCGCCGGAGAAAATCGAGCCTGTTCCGTTCCTGGAGTGTTTACAGGCAAGAAGAATGGGCTGGTACGTAATTAAGAAAACAAGTCCAATTATGAAAACGGCTTAATTAATCATAAATGATCGTCAAGTAAACGGGATAGCATCCGACATCGGAGGCTATCCCGATATATTTCATGAAATTGGAAAAAATGGGTATTTTATTGGGGGAACAGACGAATTTAAAGCGAATGCTTACATTGCTGCCAGTCGTTATTATCGGGCTCGCTTATATGGATCCTCTCGTTGTGTTTGACTCCTTCGGGGTTGTGGCAAACCTGACGAAAGGACATACAGCTACAGCGTATATTGCGATCGTAGTGACTCTATTGTAGGCCGGGCGGTGATGCTTGATTACTTATTTCTTCCGATGGTGAACTACGCAATTGGTGGGGTGTATCTTTCCACTACGTTTCCGGACATTCCATATCAGGTGTAGGTCATTATCCTTGCGACCTCTCTTACTGTCGTCATCTTATTAGGTGTGAGATTGACGGCAAATATTAATACGCTGTTCGTTTCAATTACTCGTAACGCTTACCTTTGTACGCATCTTGATCAAGGCGCTCACAGGGGGCACAGGTGAGAAGGCTCTATTCTCGCCGTAGCCATTTTATTTGGCAGACATTGAGTTCGGGCTGATTATGTCGGGGGCGGCCATCTAAATCCGAAGAAAACCATTCCGAGAGCCATCTTTCTGGTAGCGTTAATAGGCGGCTTGCTGTTTACGGGAACCTCTTATTTCCTCCAGTTTGTACATCTAACTTTACGGCGTACCAGGATATTGATGCAGCGTCCATAGAGATTGCCACGCTTGTAGAAGGAGCGTTTCTGCACTCGCTTTTTCTAGGAGAATTGATGGTGGCTGTCTGTTCCTCTTCCCTGGCATCACAAACGAGTGCCTCGCGTCTTTTGCTTGCGATGGGACGGGAAGATGCCTTGCCGAAGCAGTTCTTCGGCTATGTTCATCCGAAGCTGGGTGTTCCCGTGTATAACATTTTGTTTATAGGAGTTATTTCCCTCACGGCAATGCTCACACGTTTTTCTTATAGCACATCGTAGGCGTACCACGCATATCATATAAGCAAAAGGGAGGGAAACGCGATGGAGATATGGCCGATTCTGGGCATCACCTTTGCGGTTTACCTGATTGGTACTTGGCTTATTGTATGGGGAGGCTCGTTTTTGTTTGACCATACGCCCCCTACGATGTATCTTTCTACTCACGCGCAAGATACACCGCTGCCTGTCTTGCTTCTGCTTGAAGATACAGAAGAACAGCTTGAATATGCAATTAGACATACGATATGGACTTCTACCGTACAGGGGATTCCGCTAAAGGTTTATCTACCGCAGCAAGAAACCGTGCATCCGATTCTTTCGCTTATCCGACGTAACTGGCCTGAGCTACAGCTTGAGCAAACCGACATGCAGCCAGATGCTTTTCCGCCTGGGACATGGATGTTTGATGTACGCCATGCATAAAAAATGAGACTCCTTCACCCAGGCTGTCTCATTTTTTGTGAGTAGAAAAAAGGGAAGCATGCAACGACAACTATCGTAAAAGAACGCCAAAGATAAATAGCAGAAGCACTAGATAAGAAACCATGATAGTTTTCATCGTTTGAAATAAGGACAGGCCTCTTTGCCTTCGGGCTGCCCGCCGCATTTCACGGAAGCTTTGTAGGGCGAGCTTCTTCCGATGCGCTTCCTGTTTACGATGCAGAATAGCGAGGGCACCAACCGCTGCCTCGAAGTGGGGATCTACTTGTATTGCTCGATGATAATAGTCTTGAGCTTTCCGTATATCACCCTGCTTCTCGTACGCCTGCCCCAGATGATACAATGCTCGTACGTTGTGGCGGTTGCAGCGAAGCAGCTTTTCGTAATATGCCGGGTCTGTCGTATTAATATAAAGGGAGCGGGCGTGTTGGCCGGGTATGATTTTACGGGTTCGTTTCCAAAATGCCTCGCGCGCTGGAGACGGGTACTCGTTATGTATGCAGGCCTTTTTCATCGTATATTCACCTCTTGTTCCCCATTCTGTCCGATTATTTATGTTGTCAAACAGAAAATTTTGTCGAAATAGACATAAATTCCAATAACAAAAAAAGAAAATTTAGTAAATTAGAAAAGGAAAATAATGGATGTTGTCGAAATGTAAATGTACACAAGTCGAATACATAAAAACTATTAAGGGAGGCCTGATATAGTATGGGAAAAAATTCACATGTTCGTCTTGATGATGAAGGACGAGTATGGCTGCCGGACGAAATATTGAAGGAGGTGGGTATTCAGCTAAATGATTTTGTTCGAATCGAAGTACTAGGGGATGGACAATTATCTATTCGAAAATGCAAAGGTTCAGAAGAAATAGATGGGCAGTGTGTGATGGAGCTCGCTCCCGTAGTCGCTGAAGAAGATGAAAGATACGGTCGTAAAGCGTGAATCATGAAGGCAGAGTTGCTTGAGCACATATGTCAACGACTACAAGGTCGGGCTTTATTGGAAGAGGAAGTAAAGTGGGCATTACGATCCCAGGAGGATGAGCTGAAAAAGCTACAAGAAAAAGAGATAGACGATTTACTTAGCTTACTCGTTACTTCAGGAAAAGTTCAATGTACTGCTTCTTTAGAAGCGGTTTCGAAAAGAGAAGAGGGAGAAGAATCATTCTTCTCCTTCTTTACCTGGATGAAGCGAATGCGTTGGTTTGGACGAGGCAATTCGAAGTCGGCATACCGATGTAATCGGTGTGGCGCAGATGAAAAAGATATCCATCTTGTGTATTGTCACCGTTGCCAAGGAGAGTGTGCGTACTGTAGGCGTTGTCTTGTTATGGGCCGGAGCAGTTGTTGCGTTCCATATTATTTATTCCCTTGTGATAGACAGAAAGTGAAGCAAAACATTCATATGGAAGCGGCACTGAATTCTTATCCACAGTTAACCGAAGCACAATGTGCAGCTGCGCGGAGTATGCTGGAATTTTATGAGAGGACAAGCGGCGAAAAGCAAGAATTCCTCGTCTGGGCGGTATGTGGGGCCGGGAAGACAGAGGTGATGTTCCCGCTTCTGCGTTATTTGCTGGAGAATGGACGAAGCGTACTATGGGCGACGCCGCGTCGCGATGTTGTGCTGGAGCTTGCACCACGGTTGCGCCAAGTGTTTCCAGACTATGCATTGGCGGTACTGCATGGCAACACGCCGCCGCAGGAGAAGTGGATCGCCGACAGACTTGTATTGGCGACCACGCATCAGGCGCTTCGGTTCTATCGCAGGTTTGATGTTGTCATTATGGATGAGGTGGATGCGTATCCGTATACAAGCGATGAGATGCTACCATTTGCAGTGAACCGTGCCCGGACATTGCCCGGCAAGACCGTTTATTTAACCGCTACTCCACGGCCTGACTACCAAAAGAGAATGCAGAAGTCCGCAAATCATAAGGATTTTCTTCCACATGTGAAAATCCCGGTTCGTTATCATGGTCATCCGCTTCCTGAGCCGGACATTTACCGGGAAAGCAAACTAAACGCTCGTTTAAGTACCAAAAAGCCAATTCCTACGCTACTTTCTTTTATAGAACATAGTGAGAAAGAAGGCAGCCCTGTATTTATCTTTGTTCCTGCCATTCGTCAGCTACCTATATTGTATGACTATATCATATCGCACAATGAAAGCTGGAAGGCAAAAGCCGCTACCGTTCACGCGTCCGATCCGGAACGGGAAGCTAAAGTCATGGCTTTGCGGGAAGGCAGGCTGCAAGCCCTGTTAACAACAACGATTATGGAGCGGGGAGTGACGCTCCCCGGTATTCAGGTATTGGTATGCCAGGCGGACGCGCCTGTGTTCGACGAAGCGGCCCTTGTTCAGATTGCGGGCAGGGCCGGTCGCTCGGCCTCTGACCCGTACGGTCAAGTTATCTTTATGGCAGAGGAAGTAACGGACACCATGAAAGCTGCGATCCAACAGATTAAGGAAATGAACCGTCTGGCTCGGAAGATGGGCTATGTCAATGTAGGAGGGAAGTAGATGAGTGGTTGGCAAGGTGTCATTAATGGGATATTAAATCTACTATATCCGTCATCGCCGCTTTGTTCCTTATGCGCCCATCCTGTACGCTACGTTACACAGGGGATGGGAGGAATGGAAGATACGGTGCCGTTGTGCACTGTATGTAAGGAACAATTCGCTTTTATCCTAGACAATATATGTCAGTTGTGCGGTCGTCCATGGGTTGCAAACACTGTATGTGGAGATTGTGCGCGCCGTACGGAACAGCATATTCATTATTCACGTAGTGCCGTCCGCTATAATGAGGCGATGAAAGGGCTGCTGGCACAATATAAATACCGTGGTGACCGGAAGTTAGCAGAAGTTATGGTATCCTTGCTGCTGCGTGCCTGGCGTTTGCATTATGCCGGAATGAAGGTGGATTGTCTTACTTATATTCCACTACATGAAGCGCGTCTGTTTGAACGAACATTTAATCAGGCACAGGAAATGGCGTGTCTGCTAGCGCATGAAGTTGGTGTTCCGTTACATGGGCTATTGGAGAAAAAGAAAGCCACCGAGAAGCAGAGCCAGCGAGATCGTACAGGTCGTTTGAATGCGCTGCGGAATGTGTTTCATTTTTCGCCGGAGGAAGGGATCGTACTCTCTAACTGTCCGGTTATTGTGCTAATAGATGATGTATACACTACAGGGACTACCTTGGCGGAGGCGGGACGTGCGATTAAGGAAGGGATACCGCAAGCGGAGGTGTACGGGCTTACAGTAGCCAGATAGTCAGGGATGGCTGGGTTTAGATATGAGACGGGACTCATGGTACACTTAAAGGAAGAGAAAAGGTAAGGGAGTAACACGAATGAGCGCTCAACTCGATAAAATTCTGGAGGCCGTCACCGGCATTCATGTGCGAATGGACCGTTTTGAAACAGAACAAAAAACACTGCGCCACGAAATGAACGAGCGGTTTTCAGAGATTGACAAGCGTTTTGACGAGATAGACCAACGGTTCGTGGAAGTAGACAAGCGGTTTGATGAGGTAGATAGACGATTTATAGAAGTAGATAAGCGGTTTGATGAGGTAGATAGACGATTTATAGAAGTAGATAAGCGGTTTGATGAGGTAGATAGACGATTTATGGAAGTAGACAGGCGGTTTGATGAGATAGACGAAAAGTTTGTCAAAGTAGACCAACGGTTTGATGAAGTAGACAAAAAGTTTGTCAAAATAGATCAACGGTTTGATGAAGTAGATAGACGATTTGTAGAAGTAGACAGGCGGTTTGACAGTGTAGCAGAAGAGTTTGGTGTTATATATGGGAAATTTGCTGAAGTGGATAAACGTTTTGACGGAGTAGCGGAAGAGTTCATTGTCATGCATGAGAAGTTCGTTGAGATAGATAAGCGTTTTGACGGAGTAGCAGAAGAGTTTAGCGTTATGCACGGAAAGTTCGCCGAGGTGGATAAGCGTTTTGACGGAGTAGCAGAAGAGTTTAGCGTTATGCATGGAAAGTTCGCCGAGGTGGATAAACGTTTTGACGGAGTAGTAGAAGAGTTTAGCGTCATGCATGAGAAGTTCGCTGAGGTGGATAAACGTTTTGACGGAGTAGCGGAAGAGTTTGGCGTTATGCATGGAAAGTTCGCCGAGGTGGATAAACGCTTTGACGGAGTAGCAGAGGAATTCGGTTCCATACATGGGAAGTTTGAAGAGATCAAACAAATCATAAGCGATGCACAGGTGAAAAATCTGGAAAGCGATAATCTCATTCTTCGAGAAATTGGTCAGCTGCGTGAGGAGGTACGATATGCTATCGACACGTCGCATGAGAATCGCGAGCAAATTCACCGACTGAAAAATAGGTTGGGATAGAACAAGACAAAGAAAAAGCGGCGACCTTTTCTAATGAAGGTCGTCGCTTTTGGCTCTGTGTCAGATCTTAGTAGCCTACGCCTTTACGTGAATGCGTACGATTAAACACCTCCGGCTTTGGATCGAAATATTGAGGGTCGTATTTTGGAACAAACTTGCCATCCTGAATGTAGCCTGCACCCCAGGTCGGGTCCATCGTTAACCACTTCCCGTCTACCTTCGTCTCGATCCAGGCGTGTCTGCCTCGGGCATATCCTTCCACGAATCGGGATTCCATGCCGAGAGAGCGGAATAGGGCGACACCGAGGAACACATAGTCTTGGCATACCCCTTTCTTCTCACTGAGCGTTTTTAGGGCACTATCGTCATAATGAAATTCATCGTTTTGATATTTCGGCACATCGTATATAATGTTTTTCGCTACATATTCATAAATGGCCAGCGCTTTATCGCGTTCGGTCTGTTTGCCTGCGGTTAGTTGTTCAGCTAATTGTTTGATTTCCGGTGCGTCAGATTGGATGCCGCGTGAAGGCAGCAGATCCCGTTTATCTTCTATGACTGTATTGTTCACCTCGAAAGCAGCAGCTTGGAAAAACTTATAGTAATCTCGGTTCTCGTATTGAATTTCTGGCACGTTCACTGTCACTTCATATTTATCCGGGCCAAAACGCAGCCAGAATTCATCGTCGAACTTGTAGTCTGTAATCAGAACGAAGTACGTTGCTTTATCCGCGCCTTTTTTTGTTTGAACGATAAGGTGCGTTGTTTTGGCTGCATCCTTCGCATTCGGATCGAGACTGCCAGCGATTCGGTATTTCAGATTTGCTTCGTCGCCTCCGGCCTTTGGATAGTCAAGCTGCAGACCTCGCTCCTGGTACATTTTGCTGAACTCGATCGGCTTTGAAACTTTCTCAGATGTATTGTCGATACGTAATATGGCTGCATCTTCATAATAATTATCCTTACCTGGCTTAGGCACCAGTACGGTCAGCTCGTGCACCCCTTTTCCGTAATACAGCGGGATATCAGCAGTGAAGGTCCCATTCTTCACAGGAACGAGATTTTTCCAGCTATCGCTGTCCTTCTCCAGCTTTACCATAACGTAAGGCTGACTGCCCTGTTGCAGCTTGAGCGAGCCTTTTAATTGGAACGACTCGCTACTTTTCACAAAGCCGGAAGCTGGAGTTTCGATAGCCAGCTCCGCTTTTTTCCCGGCGGACGTCAACTCGATATCACGCGTAAGGGTCGGGTTCACATTAATGACCTTGAAATCGGCAATGTCATAGTAGTAATCGTCCCGGTTTGTGCTGGGCAGGCGCACTGTCACCCGGTACTCTCCCTTTCCGTTAAAAAGCCGTACGTTCTGTGCGAATGCGCCTTTTGTAAGCGGAGCATAGTATATAAATTTCCGTCCGCCAATTCCTTCTTCCATGGCACGCACTTCAATCATGGCATACGGTGATCGGAATCTTTCATATTCTTTAGCAGAACCAGACACGGTAAATAATGCATTCGCCGCAAACTCTTCGTATTCCGGCTCTTTGAGCTTTGCACCCACTTCTTCAGCATATGGCTTCAATACAAGCGGCTTTTTCTCCAACGCTTCATTTTCTTTTTTCTCCTGTTCGGTTTGTGTTTTTTCTTCTCCTAAAGTGAAGAGGGCAGAGCATGCAGATGTGAGAAGCAATACGGCTCCCAATAATAACATTCCAAGTATTCGCGTATGTCTTGCCATATCCATCCTCCTGTCCTTCTATTGTTTAAATTTACAGAAAAATAAAGATGCAGTAGAGAGGAAAAAGCACCTTTTTTGTATTAAAAAGTAAGTGTTTTCAGGGAGAAAGCAATGAAATCGACAGGAATCTGTATAAAGTGAACATTTTGATGTGTGTGGTTAGTTTTACATGACGAGGAAAAAATTGCGTAATATAAAAAAGAAAAAGAGTTAATTTCCATATTAACAGCATGCACATGTTGTAATTTAGAAGAATCTTTACTAGAATGAATGAAGAGAATACCCACTTTTGAATTGGAGGGAACGTACATGGCAGTTGAAAGAGAAGGTGCAATCACATTTAAAAACAATCCGGTGACACTGATTGGGGAAGAAGTGAAAGTGGGCGATACGGCGAAAGATTTCACTGTGCTCGCACAAGGTCTTAAACCGTATTCACTGAATGACGGAAAAGGAAAAGTACGCTTAATCAGCGTTGTTCCTTCTATTGATACAGGCGTATGTGAAGCACAAACTCGCCGTTTCAATGAAGAAGCGGCTAAACTGGAAGGCGTAGAAGTACTGACGGTAAGCGTAGACCTGCCGTTTGCGCAAGCTCGTTGGTGCGGAGCGGAAGGTATCGAGAACGTGAAAATGCTGTCTGATCACCGTGATCTTTCTTTCGGTGAAGCATTCGGCGTAGCTATCAAGCAGCTTCGTCTGCTGGCACGTGCGATCTTCGTATTGGATGCTGACAACAAAGTAACATATGTTGAATATGTATCCGAAGCGACTAATCATCCGGATTACGATAAAGCGATCGCAGCAACAAAAGAAGCAGCGGCAAAATAATTTGCTGCTGAGCAGTATATAGTCATAAAGAATCAATCATTTTGAAAATAGGTCCCGAATCCCATGGAATATGCGGTAAAATAGACGGAGGATATCCGTTGTTTGAGCGAAGGGAGAGGGGCCTATTGTCATTTGATATTATGAATTGTCCGCGATGCAAGAAGCTATTCCGTAAAGTCCGGCAGAATGTATGCCCGAACTGCGTAAAAGAAATCGATCGGGAGTACGAGAAGTGCTATAAGTTCATGCGGAAGAAGGAGAACCGGGCTTGCAACGTACGTGATCTGAGTGAAGCAACCGACGTGTCGGTGAATCAGATTACGATGTTTATTCTGGAAGGGCGATTAAGCATCGACAATAACCCCAACATGAGCTATCCTTGCCGTAGCTGCGGTGAGCCTCTACGCTCCGGTTCGCTTTGCGATCATTGTATGGGCAACCTAAAGAAGATCGCCGGTTACATGAAGGAAGACGAGCAGAAACGTGGGGAGAAAGAGGCCCAGGAGAAGCGTGAACGATCGGCATTATACCGAAGCGGTCGCGACCAGTAAGAAAAACTCGCGGGCGTTGCCACTCGTCCTTAAAGAAAAACCTTAAAATTTTCGTTAAAAATGCCGATTACTTTAATAACGAGTAGTCGGCTTTTTCTTTTTGAGTCGATAGAAAGCCGGAGGTAGTGATATTCATACGGTCTAAACTGATGAAGGATGAGGAAAGAATAAGGAATATGCATACAAATCATAAAAAAGACGGGGGTGACACACGATGAGAATCGAAAGACCGAATCAGATTCAGCCAATCAATCCATATCGCCAGCAAGAGATGAAACAGGACGAAACGAAGGCAAAGGGAAAAGGCCGCGATCAGCTGGAAATTTCTAATGAGGCTCTGGAACTTCAGCGTACGCAGGAGACAGAAGCCGAGCGTAACGAACGCATTGCTGAATTGAAGAAGCAAGTACAAGAAGGAACATACCATGTTGATGCGAAGGTCATCGCGGAAGCATTGCTAAAGAAAGGCCTGTAAGCTGTAGCGTACGCGAGAGATAAATACCGGATGGTGACATACAAATGAGTGATTTATATACCGTTGTTGAGATTCTGGAACAGCTAATCATCGAGCACGAAAAAATGCTGAAGCTGGCCGGGCATAAGAAAGATGCGCTCATTAAGGGCAATATCGACGAATTGTCCCGCATCCTGCAATTCGAATCTCGCTGCATCAATGCCATCCAATCCCTTGAATTAGAGCGAGAGAAACATGTCTCGCTCTATTTAATGCAGCGGGGCATTCGCAAGGAAACGTGTTATTTAAGCGATTTAATAGAGCTGACCGAAAAAACGGAGCTGAAGCAGTCGTTATCCGTCTGTCAGCAGAAACTTAGTAGCAGCATATCCGAACTAAAGTTAGTAAATGAATTGAATCAGAAGTTGATCGAGCAGTCGTTGGCATTCCTGAATTTCACAATAGAAGAGCTAACGGCCCCATTTGAGGAGCCTACGTATCAGAATACGCAGAAAGCTTCACGTCCGAATCCGTATATGAAGCCGTCTCATGGTTTTTTTGATAGTAAGGCGTAAAATTCGCAGGGAATTATGTTGTTTATATAAATAACACTTGATATTTTGGCATCGTAGATAATGAGAGGAAAGAAGGAGAGAACTTCTGCTTTTGACCCTATTTTTCTGATTCAAATCACCAAAATATATTGATTCATTAAAGTATATCTATTTTAGAGAAGAGGGGGAATTAGTATGTCAACATTTTCAGGGTTAGAGATTGCTAAGCGGGCGCTGTTTGCACAGCAAGCGTCACTGTACACAACAGGTCATAATATAGCAAATGCCAATACACCAGGCTATTCGCGTCAGCGCGTTAATTTGGAGGCGACATCGCCGTATCCGTATCCAAGTGTGTCGAATGGTGGCCAGGCTGGTCAGGTGGGAACGGGCGTTGTGGGAAGTTCGATTGAACGCTTGCGTGAACGTTTTTTGGACTTGCAATATCGAGGAATCTATAAGGATGTGGGGGAACATGAGGCGCGAGCTGATGCGCTTGAGAAAGTCGAAATAATCATGAATGAGCCTTCTGATAAAGGCTTTCGTTATGTTATGGATGAATTCTGGAACTCATGGCAAAAAGTATCTCAACCATCAGCAGAATATCCTACTCGTGAGACTGTCATTCAGAAAGGAAAGGCTTTGGCCGAAACATTTAATGCGATGGATCGCGAATTAAAGGAACTGCAACAGGATTTTGATGAGCAGATCAAAACGCGCGCTGGGCAACTAGATACGCTTGTGAAGGAAATTGCAAGCTTGAATAAACAAATAGGTGAGCTTGTTCCACATGGTTATGTACCGAATGATTTATATGATAAGCGTGATTTGTTAGTTGATAAGCTATCAAAAATGTTTGATATTGATGTAGAAACGGTCGCGATCGATGTACAGGGCAAGAAGGTCGATGGAGCGGTAAATATTAAACTGAAGCAGCCGAGTGTAGATTTAGTAACAGGCAATATAGCTGCTGACATTTCTGCGGAGCCTGCAGCTGCTCCCTCAGATAAGCTGGCTAATGGCAACACTAGACATGTACTTAATATTGGGGGTACGGTACTGGATGCTGCCAACTCCCCAGTAGGTGGAGAGATTTCCGGGTTAATGCAATCACGAGATACAGCAATAAGTAGCTATATTAATAAAATTGATACGCTTGCAAGTAACTTGATTAAGGAAGTTAATGCAGCCCATGGTAAGAACTTTTTTTCTGGAACGGGTGCAAGGGATATCGGGGTAGCTATCTCCGATCCGAATGACGTGGCTAACAATAGTGGAGAGCCAGGGAATAATGACATCGCTAAGGCTGTATATGCATTAAAGCATAAATCCGTAACGTTTACGGTAGGTGGAAATAATACATCTACCACATTCGACGAATTTACCCGTAGCATTGTATCTACATTGGGAAACGAGACAGAAGCAGCGCAGAATAGTCGAGAGAACGCAATATTGATTACTAAACAAATAGATATGAGTCGTCAATCCATATCCGGCGTATCACCGGACGAGGAAATGAGCAATATGATTAAATTTCAGCATGCGTACAATGCAGCGGCTCGTACTGTAACTGTTATCGATGAGATGCTGGATAAAGTTATTAACGGCATGGGTGTCGTAGGTAGATAGGGGGAGTAACTATGCGTATTACACAAAATATGCTAAACAACAATATGTTGTACAATCTCGGTAATAGCTTGAGCCGGATGGATAGACTGCAAGATATGATGTCCACAGGTAAAAAAATATCCAAACCTTCCCATGATCCTATGGTAGCAATTCGCGGAATGCTTTTTCGTACGAAGCTTTCTGAGAATGAACAATATCGTGCTAATACGGATGAGGCGGTAAACTGGCTTGATCAGGCTGAATCCTCTATTAGTGAAGGCGGTAGTATTCTAGCCCGAATTAAAGATCTTATCACTCAGGCCGCAACTGATACAAATGGTGTTAGCGAAAGGGAAAAAATATCTGCCGAGGTTAGACAGTTACGTGAACAGCTAGGAACTGTTGCGAATACTACCTTTGCAGGGAAATATATTTTTAGCGGTACACAAATATTAACGCCGCCATATAATGGGACGAATATAGATAGTGGAATTAATGAAGATCCTATTAATCTTGAAGTTTCTACGAATATCCAGGTTCAGATTAATGTAACCGCAAAGGAAATGTTTGGTGAGGCGCCAAACTCAACATTTAATATGTTAGATAAGGTTATCAGCCATCTTGAAAGTGATCCTGCAGTAACCGATGAACTGAAGGCTGATTTGGATGAGGTTCAGAAGCATATTGATAATCTGTTAAAAGTTCGAGCCTCGGTTGGTGGACGGACGAATCGAATTGAATTAATGCAAGACCGGCTTGAAACCCAGCACGATGGTACAGAAAAGATGATTTCAGATGGAGAAGATGCCGATCCAGCAAGGGTTATCATTGATCTTATGAATAATGAAAACGTATATAGGTCTGCTCTAGGGGCAGGAGCACGTATCATTCAACCTAGCCTTCTTGATTTTCTCCGATAAGGAGGTATAAGTCATGAATCTTCCGCGAATTCAACTCAATCAGACGTTTTACAAGCTCGGCTGGGATACACAACAGCCGAGTTACTCATTTAATCCTTCTCGTGCTACACTTTCTATTGAGCAGAAGCCTGCAGAGATGGTGCTGAATCCTACCCCACCGCGTGTGCTGATTGATCAGACGGAATGCTGGGCAGATATGGACTTGAAGCATATCTTTAGGCGTAATGCTGAATTCGCTTCTTATGGTAAGCAGCAGGTTCTCCAGTATATCTCCCGTGTCATGCAAGAAGGAGAGCAACTGAGGGCGATTGAAAACAAAGGAAATGCAATCGCTAGCATCGCTAAAAGCAAAAAGCTTATACCTGATCATCAATTTACTTACCGGAATGTGCCGGGGAACTTTTCTTTGAAAATGCAAGGAGTTCCAGGTGCGTTAAATATGGAATGGCGTGAGGGAGAGATAACTGTTGGTGTACAGCAGACTCCATTTGAACACCATTATGAGAAAGGAAAAATTACATATCATACGCTGCAGAAAAATCGTCTCGATATTGATGTAATCGGTGGTACAATTGATATAGCAAAATAGAGTTGGGAGTGTGCCAAAGATGATGCGAACACTGCAGACTTCATTGTTTGGTGAGATCACATATAGCACGGAAGAAATCTATGTTTTTGAAGAGGGAATCCCTGGTTTTTCTAACTTAAAAGAGTTTATTTTTTTAAAAGTCGAGGACAGTCCCTTTACAGTAATGCACGCTGTAGCAGAAGATACGTATTTCTTTTTAATTGATCCGTTTGAAAGGTATGGAAAATACGAATTCTCGCTCAATCAATCCGCCCGGGAAAAACTGGGGGCAGAAAAGCGTGAGGACATATTATGCTATGCAATTGTCGTACTGCGTGAGCCTCTTATGGATTCTACAGCCAATCTATCAGCTCCTATCATTATAAATAGAGAGACCCGACGTGGATTACAATTCATACTTGAGCAAAGCCCGTATTCCGTTCGTACGCCTCTTTTTAGAGTAGAAAAAACCGCAGAGCAGGAAGCGGAGAAAAGGTAGGGAACCATACGATGCTTGTATTGAGTAGAAAAGTAGGCGAGAAAATTATGGTTGGCGACTCTATTCAGATAAAAGTAATAAGTGTCGACGGTGATCAGGTTAAGCTGGGGATTGAAGCACCACAGAATGTATCCATCTATCGGGAAGAAGTGTATGAAACGCTACAGCAAGAAAATAAGCTCGCCGGACAACGTGTTCCAGGTTTAAATCTGGAGCAAATACGAAGGCTCTATTTAGATAAGGAATGACATATAAGGCCCTGTTTTTGGTACCATACCAAGAATTGGGCTATATTTTTATAAAAAAGTTTTTGAAAAATATGTGATAGAGTCTAAACTTTGTGAACTTGCTTCCGATAACTGTAGTGTAAGAGGGAATGATAGCTATGTCAGCCGGGGCGTACGACCGGAAGAACGGTACTTCATTCTTTCCACCAAGCGTTCACACGGATGTGGACGATACATCTCAAGGAGGAATATACGATGATTATTAACCATAACTTGAATGCAATGAATGCGCATCGTCAATTTGGTATCAACAATGTTAACACTGGTAAATCTACTGAGAAACTATCTTCAGGCTTTCGTATTAACCGTGCTGGTGACGACGCTGCTGGTCTTTCCATTTCCGAGAAAATGCGTGCACAAATCAAAGGTTTGAACCAAGCTTCTCGTAACTCTCAGGATGCGATTTCTCTCATCCAGACAGCAGAAGGTGCACTGAACGAAACACACAGCATTCTGCAACGTATGCGTGAGCTGGCAGTTCAATCTGCGAACGACACGAATAAAACGCAAGACCGTACAGCGCTGCAAGACGAGATTAATCAGTTAACAGTTGAGATTGACCGTATCGGTAAATCTACAGCATTCAACGAAAAGAAATTGCTTGATGGTGGTACTAAAACACTTAATAATAACTCTGGACTGCAATTCCAAATTGGTGCTAATAACGAAGAAACCCTTCGTATCAGCCTCAAGATTAATAGCATGACTGCAAGCGGTTTGAACATTACTGGTGCTGCTGGCAACACTAAAGCTGTAACTGGTGCCTCTGGTACTCAGGTAAAAGCTGTACTAACTAAATTTGACGACATGTCTATAGCAACTGTAGATATTACAACTGCTTCAAAAGCTCGTGCTGCAATCGACGTATTCAATAGTGCAATTAAAGATGTGTCTAAAGAGCGTTCGAAAATGGGTGCATACCAAAACCGTCTTGAGCACACTATTTCTAACCTTGATAACGCTGCAGAAAACCTCCAAGCTGCAGAATCCCGTGTACGCGATGTAGACATGGCGAAAGAAATGATGAACTATACGAAATCGAATATCCTGTCTCAAGCATCACAGGCAATGCTTGCACAAGCCAACCAGGCTCCACAATCTGTTCTGCGTCTGTTGGGTTAATCACTTTTTGTGGTTTGATAGAAGCAAAAGGGTCGACATTTTGTCGGCCCTTTTGTGTATGTTAAGGGAGGACAGTATCATGCTTGAATGTAATACCCAAGCCTTACAAGAAGGCTATCCAGACTTATATAAGAGGTTACAGAAAGTAGAGGGTAATAAAAAAGAACAGATAATCGAACTGGCTAGGAATGGTCAACCTACACTCATAATTAAAACCGGCGAGCAGCCACTATATATACATAGCCGATATAATCCAGAACGGGAAGCATATCAATGGGTGCAGGCATTGCAACTGAAATCGGATATGCTTGTTGTTATCGGAATGGGATTAGGGTATATCCTCCCCGCACTAGACATGTTTTATCCAAATAGTAAAATTGTAATTGTCGAGCAGAGTGAAGAGGTTTTTATGGCTGCGATTCAGCATGTAGACATATCAACATGGCTGAAAGATGAGAGATTTATTTTTTTAGTTGGTTGTGATCCGTTTTTAACCGGGCGTCTACTGGCTGAATATATTTGGCAACGTAATCTTTCGCCGGACTATTTACAGATTACTGGTCTTCCTGTATATGACCGTATGAATCCCGGAATGATAGAGGCTGTCAAAGAACAAATAAACTTTCAATGGACTGAGCTTCGTGTTCAGGAAGCCACGTACGAACGATTTTCAAAGGTATGGATGACAACTACACTGAGAAATGCACAGTATATCAACCAGCATCCTTCAGTTGAATCTGTTTGTGAGAAGCTGCATGGTATTCCTGTCATAATCGTTGCGGCAGGTCCATCGCTTGAGAAGAACGTACATATACTTAAACATATAGGGGATCGAGCCATTATACTTGCTGTCGGATCTTCGGTTAATATACTGGAGAAGTATGGGATAGAGCCCCATATTATTATGGCAATTGATAGTGCAGAAAGCGAAAAAAATATTTTTGCTACATCCAGCTTTTCTTCTCCGTTACTCGTCTATGCGCATACATTGCACCCTGATATTGTACATTCGTATCCGGGTTCAAAAGCGTGGGTTAAGCTAAAAGAGGATCGAGTAGTTGAATATATTTGCAAGCGGTTAAACCTTTCATACATTGAGGCAGCTGATGGTCCTTCTGTCGCTAATATTGCGTTTGATTTTGCAATCAAACAATTAAAGGCGAGCGCTGTTATTTTGATTGGCCAGGATTTGGCTTACACGAATAATCAGACCCATGCATCAGGAGTTGTGCATGGTACATCTATTAAAGTGAATACGTCAGGGCACTTGCTCATGCAGGATATAAATGGAAATGCTGTAGCGACATCGAGCGCTTTTATTGCAATGAAGAATTTTTATGAAGTGTATATACAGTATGAAAAACCTTCTATGCCAATTTATAATTGTACGGAAGGTGGGCTTTCGATTTCAGGAATTCCAAATGATTTTCTTAAAGAAACAATAGAGCATGTCTGTTCTTCTATTTATCCAATAAAAAAATGGATCAATGAGGCCATGTGCACTTCAGATAGGGTAAGGAAAGAAGAAAAAATCCAGGAAAAAGAAATGTGGAATGAACTCTTAGAAGGGGCACAAAGATTGTTTGTTCTTTCTGAAAAAAGGGTGGGAATAGTAGACGGATTATCAGCAATACATCCAGCCTTCACTAATGAATTTGCTAAGGTAAATGATATAACGCAACAAATAGAAAACGATCCAACATATGAATATATGATTCAGCCCTATGTGCAGTGGTTAATAGATGCATCTTCCCGACATATTCATGATGCGACACAAAAAACCGATGATATAATAAAGACCAAGGAAAAACTACTTGAAGAATTGCGCAAACAATATAAGCGTATACATGAACATATTGTGCTCTTCAAACAAACGGTGGAGGGGATTTCTAATGGAACAGTATCAACAGAAAATAGAACTACTTGAGACATCAAGCGACTTGATCGATAATTTGCTTGTACGGATTGAAGCAGCAGCAGCTTTATATCATGGCGGAAAAGAAGTAGAAGGAAGTCAAAAAATCCTAACTATTATCGATGATATGTCGCAGCTTGCCCAGGCGCTGACTATTACGATTGATGTTCAAAAAGATCCGATTGATGTATCCGTCCTTAATGATTTTCTACAGGAAAGCACTGAGGCATTTGAACATCAGGATTTTGTTTTGTTGGCTGACCTGTTTGAGTATGAGGTATCTCCTGTACTTGAGGCATGGAAAGAAAAAATTCTACTTACGCTTGGGGCCTAATAAATGAACGTGTGGTTGCATAACATTGAGTTATTACGTATTCATTATCCTGATATATATACAAGGGTAAAAGATATGCCACTTCTTAATGGATATGAGATTCTATCTTCCAGGGAGGGGCATCCTACTGCAAAAATTGGTTCGTTTTACTTGCATAGCCGATATAATCCGATACAGGAAGCAAAAAAGTTTATTGAGGCACAATGGAATGAAGACGAGCAAGAGATTGCTTTATATGGCCTGGGCTTCGGCTATCATATAGTGGAAGCGCTGGAACGTATACAGCCTGAACAAACATTATATGTGTTTGAATTAAATATACAATTATTCTCGCTTGTACTTCGTAATATGGACATCGAGTATATTCTCACTCACCCGCAATTAAGGCTTATCGTATCCGATAACCAGGCGCATGTAGCGAGGTGTTTGCACGAAAGATTGCTACAAACCAATCGTCTGATTATATATCCGCCTTCTGTACGTACCATTCCAGAGCGGTATGATCGTCTCAAGTTTCTGCTGGAATTTTGGGATAAAAGGTTGTTGCAGGTAAAGAACTATGCGCCACTGCTGCAGGAAAATTCTGAAGCGAACCTAAAGCATAGGGACAGAAATGTGAGTGAGTTTTTTGGTAAGTATAAAGATAAGCCTATTATTGTCATTTCAGCAGGACCATCTTTAAATAAAAATAAGCATCTTCTGGCACAGTGTAAAGGAAAAGCGCTGCTGTTTGCTGCTGGTTCGGCGCTTAAGCCTCTACTGGCAACCGGTATTCAACCGGACATGTTTTGTATTATTGATGCGATTCATCGTACGACTCGTAAACAAATTGAGGGATTGGAAGGAATGGACATTCCTTTTGTATATCTCAAAACTGCGAGTGCCGTTACGGTTGAAGCCTATCATGGTCCGCGCTTTGTTGCGTCGAACCGTTCAGAGGATGATGGAGCAATCGAGACAGGCGGCTCAGTTGCTACAGCTATACTGGATATCGCGACTCGAATGGGCGGGAATCCGATTATTTTTGTAGGGCAAGACTTAGCTTTTACAAATAATGAACATCATGCAGATGGCAGTATGTATGGTGAGGAAGAAAAAGTTAAAATAAATCCGACAATGAAACAGGTTCGTGGTCAGAATGGTGAAACTTTGTGGACGAATATTGGCCTGTTAAGCTATAAATACTGGATTGAAGAACGAATTCAGCGGGAACCGAATGTAACATTTATTAATGCTACAGAAGGTGGCGCATATATTGAAGGGTGCATTCATATACCACTCTATGAGGTCATAAAAAAATATATAAATAAATCAACATAAAGATAAAAGAGGAACCTGTATCTAATGCAAGGTTCTTTATTTTTTTCTTACATTTAAATAGAGTCTATTTTTTAAGAGAAAATATGACGATACAATAACAGAGAAGAGTAAATCGTAGAAGAACAGGTGAAAGTATGTATACAGGAAAAAGGATTTTGATCATTGGAGGAACAGGAACGATTGGCCAGCAGATGGTAAAGGAATTACTTGCGTATAATCCGAAGGTCATTCGTGTGTTTAGCCGTGATGAATATAAGCAATATGAGATGGAGAATGAATATCGGGAGTACCATAAACAACTTCGTTTCTTAATAGGTGATGTACGTGATTATACGCGTGTGCAGCGAGCGATGGAGAACATTGACTATGTGTTCCATCTTGCCGCTATGAAGCATGTTCCGGCATGTGAATATAATCCATTCGAAGCTGTACAAACAAATGTAATAGGGACGCAGAATGTTATTCAGTCCGCGATGCAGGCAGGAGTAAAAAAGGTATTGTTTACGAGTACGGACAAGGCAATCTCACCTACTAATACGTACGGGGCGACTAAACTAACGGCAGAACGTCTAATTTCAGCTGCGGAATATATGAAAGGGCCAAAGTCAACAGTATTTTCTTCCGTTCGTTTTGGTAATGTGATGGGTTCACGTGGTTCGGTAATTCCCTTATTTAAGAAGCAAATTCTTGAAAAAGGATATATTACGGTAACAGATCCGAATATGCTGCGGTATATGATGACACCGAGCCAGGCGATTTCTCTGATGCTGAAGGCGAATGAACTGGCGCAGGGCGGAGAGGTGTTTGTATTGAAGATGCCAATTGTGAAATTAGGGGATTTAGCACAAATAATGATTGAGGAAGTGACTAAGAAATATGGAATCGCTTCTTCATCTGTAGATGTGCGTAAGATTGGCCTTCGCCCAGGGGAGAAATTATATGAAGAGTTAATGACAAATGACGAGGCAGTTAAGGCATTGGAAACGGAAGAGATGTATATTTTACAATCTATTTTTACAGGACGGCGTAAATACTTAGGTATTATCAAATCTGGTGTAGAGAATATGTTGCCAAAGAAGGAAATGGCAATTAGAAAAGAGATGTTGCGCGATTGGATACTCAGTGAGCGATTAATTTGATTTTGGGGTAGTAGAAAATAGAGGTGATAGTTATGTATCTTGAGGATGTTTTGAAGAAGAGAATTATTGTGTTTGGCACTGGAAAGAAAAGTAATACCATAGCGAAATCCCCTTTGATAGGAAAAGTAACCTTCTATGTTGATAATAATAGGGATAAGTGGGGAGAAATTTATAATAAAGCGATTATCAAAAACCCTGATGATTTGTTACTAGAAAATAAGAGTGAAGTATTGATAGTAATCGCTAGTATGTACTATGAGCAAATATCAGATCAATTAAGGGAAATGGGATTTATTGAGGATAAACATTATGTTTCAAGTGATAAAATTATAGACGAAAAGCATTCGTTAGATTTATTAAGAAAGATTAAAGAAATTTTTGAGTTTAACCACATCAAATATTGGCTGGATAATGGTACTTTACTAGGAACTATTCGGGATAAAAAGCTAATTGAATGGGATAAGGATCTTGATATTGGTATATGGAAAGAATATGAGACTGAAGTTCTAACATTATTACATGAGTATTTTTCAGAGAAATACATTATAAGGATAGATCAAAACCAAAACTGTATTGAGCTAAGAGAGAAGAACAATATTTTTGCGAGAATTATGGATATTACAACCTATGAGGTTAGGGAAAAGTACGCTGTTCGTCAATGGAATTTCAAAAATAAAAATGTCGTTGTGAAAGTTCCAAAAGAGTTCTTTTTAAATTTATCAAATATAAAACTTGGAGATTGTGATCTTAGTTCCCCTGCTAATGCTGAGGAATATTTGCAGATTAGATACGGTGCTGATTGGCATACACCTAGGAGAAAATGGAATTATATAGAGGATGATGTTGCTATTTCAGAAGTTAAGTATATAAGGTAAACGGTGGGGTTAACATTGATAGACTTTGATATTGCATTAAATAATCTAATTTCTAAGTATGGTCTACAAAGTAGCTATATAGAGCCCACTTATGTAGAGAAATCCATTATTTCTGAGTGGGATAGTATCCCAGATAAGGAAAATATAGCGATTTGGGGAGCGGGTGAACATACAAAGGAACTTTTACAACTTCTTGCTCCTATAGAAAAGAATATAGTATGCATTATTGATAAAAATTGCTTTGAATTAGATGAAACGTTACATGATTATCCTTTAATAAAACCCGAGGAGTTATCAAACAATCTTATTGATGTTATAGTTGTTTCTTCATTTGCCTATAGAGAAGAGATAATTAAACAAATAGGGGCACAGCATAGTTCATATAAAATAATTGATCTTTATGAAAATATTAAAGAGGTACCAGTAGCATTTTATTTGTACAGAGAACAAGTTGAACTTTATATGTTACGAAAATTGTATGAAAAAGAATTTAAAACGGAATATAAACGAATTTACCTGTGGAAGCTAATATCACGTTATTTAATGCATAGAGATTTTATATATGCTCAGAGATTTATTAAAGAGTATATAGATAATAATTTTCTATATAGTAGGAAGCTAGGATATTTTCTAGAAGAATTAAATACTCTTTTGCTTTCTCTAAAAGAAATATTAAAAGCTCGTGTATATAGAGATGTTACTGTTTTTGCTTTAGATTCTTTGAGATTTGAAGATGTGATTCCAAATGATACAAAGCAAAAATCTCTAATGCCACATTTATATAAGCTATCAAAAAATTCTATTACATTTACTAATTCATTTAGTACTTCTACTTATACATATGGATGTATGGGTCCGATGTTTACAAATAAATTACCTTTTCAAGAGTTAGAGTATAAAAAGCGGAGAATTGATTTTGACCAAAGTAAATTATTAACCACTTTACTAGAGCAGGGGTATGAGTTTTATTATCTAGGAATAGTCGACTTTTTTCCACAAGACTTACGGGTAAGAAAAGTTTTCTTTCATGAATCTTCTTCTCACAAGGAAGAGCATATAAGTAGACTAAAGAAAAATTTTGCAAAGAATTTGCCTATATCTAGAATGCTCTGGAGTTACTTTTGTGAATTGGTCAAATTAGAGAAACCAGTGTTTGCTTTTATTCATACAGATTGTATACATCTCCCCTATATAAGTAATTATCACGAGGAGCTTTATATGCCATGGAATCCTGTTTTTTATGTGAAAAATCGTAAAGAATTACAATCCGAATTATTTACCATGGATAATCAGTATAAAGAGAGCTTATCTTATTTAGATAATCAATTGGATTTTTATATGGGATTTCTATCTAATGCTACTATTACGGTTACCTATGGAGATCATGGACAATCTTTAGGGGAGAATGGAATATTTGGGCCGTTATTTGGCTGGCATGATAGTACTATTCATGTTCCTTTAATTATTTCTAATAGAAAACTAGGTTCTTTAACCCATACTAACTTATTCAGTATGGTCGATTTTGGGAAGCAAATACTATCTTTAGTCCAGGAAGGAAAGTTAGAGGTAAAGGAAACGGAATTTGTCATTATTCAGAGGGATCCTATATATAATGAAAAATTATTAACTAACAAGGATTTTATATTTAATTTAGGCGAAAAGTTTATTCATGGTTTTCAAGTTGTTCGAGGGAAGCATGATAAATATGTATTATATGACCATGGTATAGAAGAGTATTATATTTTACCCGATGAAAATTTTAATTGCATCAATGAAAAAGAATATCAACAAAGAATTAATAAAATGAGACACTACGCAAAGAAGATGCCATTTCCTTATTTGATTGAAGGGAAGAGTTAAAAATAGCTTATGGAAAATTTTACTGTATGGTTTACAGGTCTAAGTGGTGCAGGTAAAAGTACACTAGCCTTAAAATTAGAACGTTATTTGATGGAAAAAGACTGTAATGTGCAGCTTCTAGATGGTGACATTGTTCGTGAAGAAATAGGATCTGTATTTGGATATGAACGTACGGAAAGAATAAAAATGGCAAAAGTTCTTCGATTGCTTGCTAAACTACTCAATAAGAAGGGAATAACTGTTATTGTAGCAGCTATTGCGCCATATGAAGAGATTAGACAAGCCAATCGAGAAAGACTAGAGAATTATATTGAGATCTTTGTGGAATGTTCAATTAAAAACTGTATTGAACGAGATGTTAAAAAACTATATCAAAAAGCTTTTAGAGGTGAGGTTGAAAATATGATCGGAGTTGATGATATATATGAAACTCCGCAAAACTATGATGTAAAAGTAAACACATCTTTAGAAAGTATTGAGGAAAGTTTTAACAAGATAAAAGAATATATAGAAAAAATTCTGCAAAGGAAGGGTACAACGTGAAAAAAACTACTGAATTACATCAATTAATAAATTCAAATCAATTGGAATTTATGATGGAGGCTCATAATGGATTATCGGCTAAAATTGTAGAACAGACAGGCTTTAAATCCATATGGGCTAGTGGGCTATCTATTTCTGCCTCTCTCGGTGTTCGTGATAATAATGAAGCTTCTTGGACACAAGTACTAGATGTTATTGAATTTATGAGTGATGCTACTACAGTTCCTATTTTACTGGATGGTGATACAGGCTATGGAAATTTTAATAACATGAGAAGACTGGTGAAAAAGCTAGAGCAAAGAGGAATTGCAGGTGTATGCATAGAGGATAAATTGTTTCCTAAAACCAATTCTTTTATAAACGGTGAAGCTCAGCCTCTTGCTGATATTGATGAGTTTTGTGGGAAAATTAAAGCCGCCAAAGATGCTCAAACTGATGATGATTTTGTTATTGTAGCAAGAGTAGAAGCTTTCATAGCTGGCTGGGGATTAGAAGAAGCATTAAGAAGAGCGGAAGCTTATCGTCAAGCTGGAGCAGATGCTATATTAATGCATAGCAAAAAGCCAAATCCATCTGATATAGAAGCATTCATGAAAGAATGGGGAAGTCGCCATCCAGTTATTATTGTTCCTACAAAATATTATTCAACTCCAGCTGAACAATTTCGCGAATGGGGCGTTAGTATGGCTATTTGGGCGAATCATAATATCCGTGCGGCAATTACAGCTATGGAAAAAGTGAGTCAGAAAATTTTTGAAGATGAAAGTTTGATGAATGTAGAAGGAACAGTTGCTTCAGTAGCCGACATTTTTACATTACAGGGTGCAGATGAACTTAAAGAGGCGGAAAGGAAGTATTTACCAACATATAAACGGCATATAAATGCAATTATTTTAGCTGCTTCTCAAGGAGAAAAGTTTGGGGACTTAACATCAAATATCCCTAAAACACTCCTAAAAGTAAATGGAAAATCGATTCTATCCACCCAAATTGATGATTTCAATCAACTAGGAATAAAAGATATTGTAGTTGTACGAGGCTTTGGTAAAGAAAAAATAAATATGGCTAACATCAAAACAGTAGATAATGAAAAATTTCAAGAAACAACTGAACTATATTCTTTATATTTAGCTAAAGAGTATATTGATGAAAATACTGTAATTAACTATGGAGATATTGTATTTAAGCGGTATGTTCTAAATGAATTGCTAAACGATGAGAACCCAATTACGTTAATCGTTGATGCTGACTATGAAGTGGATCATCACTATCATGACTATGTAAAGGCGGATATGCACTACAATAAAAAGTTATTTAATATGTCTGTTCAGTTTGAAAAAATGTCCACTCATCTAGTTGATGAAGAGATTTCTGGTGAATTCATTGGTTTATGGAAGGTTAATAAAAAAGGAGCGAAAATTGTAAAAGAGACGCTAGAAAAACTAGCAGAACGGGAAGATTTCCTCAGGCTAAGGATGAGTGACTTATTTAACGAAATAGCAAAAATGGAGCCAATCAATATAAAATACATCAAGGGATCTTGGCTGGATATTGATAGCATATATGACTTACAAGTAGCAGGTGAAATGGTAGTATGTTGAACATCAAAAAGTTTGGTAATGAGTTAAAAGAATTAGGATTTAACTTTTATAGTGGAGTCCCTTGTTCATTTTTAAAGAATCTTATTAATTATGCATTGAATGATTGTGAATATATTATGGCTACTAATGAAGGGGATGCAGTTGCAATTTGTGCAGGAGCTTACTTAGGGGGGAGAAAGACGGTGTTTTTATGTCAAAACTCTGGGCTAACCAATGCAGTTTCCCCACTAACATCCTTGAATTACCCATTTAGAATTCCTGTTTTGGGCTTTGTAAGTTT
Organism: Aneurinibacillus migulanus; assembly: GCF_001274715.1. Taxonomy (GTDB): domain Bacteria; phylum Bacillota; class Bacilli; order Aneurinibacillales; family Aneurinibacillaceae; genus Aneurinibacillus; species Aneurinibacillus migulanus. The sequence continues at coordinate 286,227 of NZ_LGUG01000004.1, forward strand.
AAGAGGAGAAGAAGGATTGAATGATGAGCCTCAGCATGAACTGATGGGCAGAATTACGGAAAGATTGTTGGAAGATATGGAAATTAAATGGGGATATTTATCTGATAACGAAGCGGAAGCTCTGCAACAGTTAAAAATGGCGAATGAAGTAATTGAATGTGGAAAATCTTTCTTTTTCGTGGTGAAAAAAGATACTTTTACAAAAGAAGAATTAGTTAAAAAGAGTACTACTATAGTAAATGAATATATATCTACAATAATAGAAAAGCAACGGGTAGATGGTTTGCCAAAAAGAGAACAAGTATTAAATAAACTTATAAATCATGCTGATCAAGATACTTGTTTTATGGCTACAACAGGGTATACAGGAAGAGAATTATATGAAATAAAGGATATACCTAATAATTTTTATATGGTAGGTTCTATGGGGTGTATTAGTTCATTAGCTTTAGGGCTGGCTAAGGCTAAACCAGATAAAAAGGTGATTGCTATAGATGGTGATGGGGCTTTATTGATGCGTATGGGGGCATTATGTGTGAATGGTTATTATAATCCAGAAAATTTGTTTCATATTTTATTGGACAACAATATTCATGAGTCAACAGGTGGGCAGCAAACAGTTGCTGAAAATGTGAATTTTATTAAGTTAGCTGCTTCTGTAGGATATAAAAATACTGTATATATTCATGATTTATATGAATTAGAAGAGTACTTTTTAGATTGGAAGAGAAAAGGTGGACTTACATTTGCATATATAAAAATAGCGAAAGGAGTTAAAGAGAATTTAGGGAGACCCAAGGTAAAGCCATATGAAGTAAAAGAAAGATTTATGAAATTTATCAGTGGAGGGATATATGCTTAAAAAAGCTGTTATTGTAGCTGCAGGACTTTCAAGCCGCCTTTACCCGTTAACACTAGAAGAACCTAAGTGTCTCTTAGAAGTTAATCGTCAACCAATATTAAAAAGAACCATCTCTATTCTTAAGAAAAACAATATAAATGAAATTTTTGTAGTAATTGGCTATCAAAAAGACAGAATAATTGATTCTATAGGCCCTGATATACAGTATATAGTGAATCCATTTTATCAACATTGTAACAATATGGGTTCTTTATGGTTTGGAAAAAACTTTGTAGGGCGAGAACCGTTTATTTATTTACATGGGGATGTTCTTTTTCATCCGGAAATTATTTCTCAAGCTATAAAACATTTCTCGACAAGTGAAAATGATATGGAGTTAATGACTGATTTTGGTGAAACAGATGAAGAAGCTATGAAAGTAAGAGTAACAGAAGATAAATTTTTATTAGAATCAAACAAAGAAATTTCAAGCTTTCAAAGTGCTGGGGAATGGACCGGAATTGCATGCATTCGAAGTTCTAGAACGTTATTTGAGTATATAGAGAAAGTTATGTTTAATGACGGGTTGAATTTTTATGATACGTATGCTTTTACTAATATGGTAAAAGATGGATATAAAATACAATGCATTTCAACGTTAGACTACCCTTGGATTGAAGTCGACTTTTTAAGTGACTATGAGAAAGCTAAGGAGATGTTCGAAAGTGAATAATTTTTATTATTATAACCCTGTTAAGGTTATATTTGGTATAGATACTTTATATAAGATAGACGAATTGGTAAAAAGCAGACGAGCCCTTATTGTTACTTCTCCAGGTATGAAAAGGAGAGATACCTTAGAAAAAGTGGTTTCGTTTGTTCAAAATATAGAAGGGATAATTGACGATATACAGCCAAATCCTACTTTTGAAACGCTAGCATATTATTATCAACAAGTCAATTATAATGAAGTGGATGTCATTATCGCATTAGGAGGAGGGAGTGTTATAGATACTGCTAAGGCTCTAGCAGTATCAGTAGAAAATCGTAACTTCTCTATATTAGAGCAATCTATTAAAAGTGGTTCTCTTCACAATGCTAATTATAAGATTATTCCCTTCATTTCAATTCCGACAACGGCAGGTTCAGGAAGTGAAGTAACTCCATGGGCAACTATTTGGGATGAAGGGAAAAAAGAAAAATACTCCCTTCATTTACCTGATTTATGGAGTGAAGCTTGCATATGTGATCCATCGTTAACATTACCCTTACCCCAAGATATTACCATTATAACAGCTTTAGATGCTTTATCTCACAGTTTTGAATCAATTTGGAATAAAAATGCTAATCCTATTTCAAATGTGTTTGCCATAGATGCTGCTAAAACTATTTTGTGCAAACTCCCGTGTCTTATAAACAATTTGAATAACATAGAACTAAGAAGTGAGATTATGCTTTCTTCTTTAAAAGCTGGTCTTGCTTTCTCTAATACTCAAACTGCTATAGCACACGCGATGTCATACTACATGACATTACATAAGAATTTAGTACATGGAATCGCCGTTAGTTTTACGCTGCCAGATATTATTGATACCGTTATTGGTACAAATCAACTTGTCGATGAATCTATATTTAAAATATTAGGAAGTAATCCAGTTGAAGAAATGAAAACATTTTTGGAAAGCATAGGAATTAGTACGAGATTTTCTGAACATGGAATTAGCAAGGAAGATTTACTTCGTATTAAGTCAGCCGTTACCAATGTTCCACGTGCTAAAAATAGTATTGTAGAGATAGATAAATTATTTGAGAATTTCGTTGCTAACTCGTTATAAAGTCAGATATATATTGGGGGAATAATATGATTGCAGAATATCAAGTTCAAGATAGAATCAGAGATTTCTTTTCTGAAAATAGCGATAAAAAAATAGCGATTTGGGGTAACGGGGAACATACTTTACAGTTAATTGAATTCTTAAAGTGCAACGAAATTACTACCGATTCTATAAAGGCGATTATTGCAAAAGAGGACAATGGCCATAAACAACAGAAAATCCCGATTATAAAAGTGGATGATGCATTTCAGTTATTGAATCTTGTTGATTTTATTGTAATTTCATCCTATAGTTTCCAGGAAGAGATAGCTCACGAGATTGAGAGATTGGGATTCGCTAAGAAAATTGTGAAAGTATATAATTTAGATGGTGAATATAAAGATCCTTTATTTTACTGGAAACTCTATGGAAAGAGTTATTTTAAGTTGCCTACTAATAAGATAAAGGAGTTTATTTCTGATAGAACAAACTATATAAAAATATATGAAAGAGCCATTAAATGGATTCATAAAAATACCATAGATAATCAAGGGATCATTGTGCATTCACAGCAAAAAGTTTGCTATCCGGAAGTAACCGGGTACTTTATCCCCAGTTTAATAAGGTGGGGGGAAAAGAAGCTAGCATTACAGTATGCAAGATGGTTAGTTTCAATTCAAAATGAAGATGGTTCTTGGAATGACCCTTTGGGATTAACTGCTTATACATTTGATACAGGGCAAATTTTAAAAGGGCTTGTCTCTATGGTTGATTCATATCCAGAGTTTAAAGTTGCAATTCTTAAAGGATGCCATTGGATTGTTAATCAGATTGATGAGGAAGGAAGAATTACTACTCCCGATACAAGTCAATGGATTTTGCCTAATGGAAAAATGACACCTGAAGCTATTCATTTATATGCCCTAGAGCCTGTGAAGCTTGTAGCAGACAAATGGAACATAGAGAATTTCTCGGAAAAAATAGGGATAGCGCTGAAATATTATCTTCAACGAGATGATCTAGTAGAATTCGATACACTTTCCCACTTTCATGCGTATATCATAGAAGCACTTGTTGACTTGGGCGAAACATCACATGCTATAGAAGCAATGGAAAAAATTAATCACATATATGAACAAAAAGGTTTTATACCCGGCTATCATAATGCCGATTGGGTATGTTCCACTGCGATGTTCCAATATGCATTAATTATGTACAAATTAGGATGGGTTGAAAGAGCAGATAAAATTTTTGAATATACTTGTCACCTTCAAAATGATACAGGTGGCTTTTTTGGGGGATATGGAGAGGGTGCAACTTATTTCCCTATTGAAGAAATAAGCTGGGCGAATAAATATTTCTTAGATGCTTTCTGGTACAAAATCCATAAAAGTTTTAACAAAGATTATTCTATTTTTCCAGAAGAAATTTCTTATAATGATGGACGCTACAGATTGGTAGAGGAAGTTCTAGGAGAAAATAAATTTCATAAGGTAGTAGATATTGGCTGTGGGAAAGGGAGATATATTAAAAACTTAAAAGAAAAATATCCTGAAGCAGAGTTGTATGGTGTGGATATTTCTGACAAAATGTTGGGGTATTTACCTAAAGGGGTTACGCCACTATTAGGGACATTATTGAATATTCCATTAATGGATAAAGAAGTAGACATGGCATTTTGTGTGGAAGCCCTCGAACACGCTGTGGATATTCCAAAAGCTATTCAGGAAATGGGAAGGATAGTAAAGGAAGACGGAGTTCTGATTATTATTGATAAAAATCAGGAAAGATTAGGAGCACTTGAAATATCAGAATGGGAACAATGGTTTGATGAAGAAAGAGTAACCCAATTACTTGAGAAAGAAGGATTTATTGTTACTGTTCGTAAGAATATTTCATATGACCAAAAAAGTGGACAGGATCAGCTGTTTATAGCTTGGATTGCTCGGAAATCTACAAGGTTAAGTTAAAAACTTAAGAATAATGGAGCTATCTACCTTGTTGATTAGGATGTTTGGAGAGTATCCTCCATTTTAATCATAAGGTGGATTTTTGTTTTAATAGGGGGCTTTAGTATGGGTGGAAAAGAAACAATTGTGATGCTCTCATCTGTTCATTATGAAAAAAACTTATGGCAAAGGCATCATCACTTAGCAGAACAATTTGTGAAAAAAGGGTATAACGTAATTTTTATTAATCATTGTGGAGGCATTTTTAGCGAGGAAAGTATGCAGAAAAATTTCTCTACTTATTTTAGTCAACATACGATCAATAATGGTTTGCTTATTATTGATCGTGTAGATTTTATAAAAAAAGAAAGCGGTCAGTTGGAATGGGTACAAAATATATTTTTGGAAAAGCTACTAGATTATTTTTCTTTAAAAAATCCAGTACTTATTTCATATCTCCCTGAATTTTATACAACGATTGAATATCTTAAGGAAAAAAGACATTTAAGAACTTTTTATGACTGTGTCGATGATATGTCTGGACTCTTTAACAACAAAAAAATTGCATTTGATGAAGAGAAATTGCTATCGATTTGTGATGGGGTCATTGTTACTTCAAAGACACTCTTTTCTGTTAAAGGAAAAAGTAAAGCTAAATGTACTCTCGTAGCTAATGCTGTATCCTATGAAAACTTTTTAACGGATTATGAAAAACCAGACGAATTAAAAAAGTTTCAGGGGCCAATTATAGGATATGTAGGTGCAATTGCTAACTGGTTTGATAAAGAATTAATTTGTCAATTAGCTAATAAACATAGCGATTGGAACTTTGTCTTAGTGGGGAAAGCATATACGGATATAGCATGTTTTAAGCCATATCCCAATATTCATTTATTAGGTGTGAAAGATTATGCGGAGATACCTGCTTATATTAAAAGCTTTGACGTAGGTATCATTCCTTTCATGCTAGATAACTTGATAGTTAACACAAACCCTATCAAATATTATGAATATGTAGCAGCCGGTATTCCTGTAGTTTCTGTTTTACTACCTGAATTAATAGGAGAACCATATGCTCATTTGGCTATAGGAGTAGATGAGTTTAGTAAAAAAATCAAACAGTCCCTCCAGGAAGGAAGATATATATGTGATGCAGGTTATTTATATGAAAATTCCTGGTCGGTACGAGCTGAAAAAGTCTTGGATTTTTTGTTTGATTCGAATTTTTGTTATAAAAGAGAACAGATACTAGAGAATATCCTATCAAGTTATGGGGACTATGTGTTTTCCCATCCCTTAATATTTGTCTTAGCTCTTGATTTAAACTATGAGTTAAGAAATTTTGAAAAGGTCAATGAAATGCTTAACTATTTATATAATAATCCATCTTCTTTTTCTGTTATTACTCAGTTGAGTGTAGGAATTGATATGGAAAAGTGGAGTTTTGTTTCCGATATTCTTAGAATGATGGGTATCGAAGGAGAGATTAGAAGAAATACAGTTCTCTTAAAGCTGATAGCTTTAAGAAAAACGGAGCGCTATAGTGAAGCAATTGAGTTCGGTGAAAAAAATATATTAGATGAAGAGGTTATGCAATATATTGGTAATGTATATTTTGATATTGAAGATTATAAAAAAGCATTGAATTGCTATACTGCTTATTCTAATAAATACGGTACCTTAAAAAACAGAGAATCGGAAAAAAATTACACATATTTGAAAAAGCATCTATTGGAAAATGTACAGGATAAAAAAATTGTTATATTTGGAGCATCCCTTACAGGAGAGCAAGTGATTAATTTATTGGAGAGAAAAAACATTTCTATTAAATACTTTATTGATAATGATACATCTAAATACGATTTAACCTTTAAAGAAAAAAATATATATTCACCTAAACAAGTTATTACTACACAGATGAATCCTGATATTATCATTATTTCGTCACCTGCTTATGAAAAGGAGATGGAGAAGCAATTACTTGACCTAGGGTGGAAAGGTGAAACATTATCATGGAGGATATTACCGCAAATTCTGGCAGAGTACTAATATTTGAAGTATCTTGAGGAGTAAAAAATGAAAATTGTTCAAGTTTATCCTAAACTCAGCGGTGGATTAGAAAGATATATAAATAATTTAACCTATGAATTGGTTGAAGCAGAAGAGGGAATACAATTTTATAATTTTGTTGTTTATTTTAAAGGGCAACATAAAAATGAGAATGTTGGGCATTCACCACGTATTAACTATACAAGTATTGAAGTTGACAGAGGAATGCAAATAGAATTTAGCCCTTTGATGGATTGTATAAATCCTAACCTTGAGAAAGCTTTCTCTAGTTTTCTCGATAAAATTGAACCAGATATCGTTCACTTTCAACATATATATGGTTTAAGTGCTTCATTGATAGGCGTAGCAAAAGAAAAAGGAATAAAGATTGTATTTACTGTACATGACTATTGGACCATTTGCCCACGTTTGTTTTTATTGGATGGAGATTTAATGCTTTGTGAAGGACCTAATCTAGGGGCTAAGTGTTTTCGGTGTACTATTAATGAGATAGAATATAGTAATCATTCGCTTTTGTCATCTTTCTTATTACGTTATCAGTTTATGAAAAATATGCTACAAGAAAAAGTAGACGTTATTGTAGCTGTTTCTAAAATGGTTAAAAGTAAACTTGTAGAGGAAAATATACCAGAAAAGAAAATAGTCGTATCGTACCCAAGTGTTGCAGTGGGAGAAAGATTAGCCAAAAAAAAGAAAGCAAATATTACATTCGGTTTTATAGGTAATTTAAATGTTCATAAAGGTCCTCACGTTTTAATTAGTGCATTTAATCGAATTGAGAGTAATAATAAAGAACTTCACTTCTATGGAAGTGCTAATCCCCTATATAATGCTACTATTAAGCAGCTTGCTAAAGATAATAAAAAAATAATTTTTCACGGTGCTTACGATAAGCAAAGTCTACCTAGTATTTTTGCGAATATAGACGTATTAGTTGTACCTTCGATTTGTATGGAAACCGGTCCACTAGTAGTGCAGGAAGCCCTTAAGCATAATGTACCTGTCATAGCTTCAAATATTGGTAGTATTCCGGAATATGTTAAAGGTGAATATGGAAAATTGTTTGAAGCTGGAAACATTGATGAGTTAGAAAGTATTATGAAGTTTATTATTTCTTCGCCACAAATATTAGAAAGATGGAGAAATGCTATTCCGAAGCTAGCAGATGTTCAAGATTTTGTAAATGAGAGTTATTCAATATATAGTCGATTATTAGAGGGAGAAAAAGAAAATAAAGTAAAAATAAACAAACAGCATTTGGAAGTGTTAAATAAAAGTGACTATGCATTTCTAAGGCAATTCTCTGTACCGAATCAGCTAAAGAATGTGGTAAGAATGCTTTTCGAAAAAGGTTATTTGCATATTGGCATTTTTGGTGCTGGAGAGCTTGGAGAAAAAATCTTCCAATATGTTCAACAGAGAGGCATAAGAGTAAAGGCTTTTATTGATAATGATAAGACAAAGTGGTCAAGGACATGTGCAGAAATACCTATTATCAGTCCAGCAGATATTTCTTTGTTTCAGATGAGTGCCATTTTGGTTGCATCTGATTGGGAAATGGAAATCTTAAAACAACTTGATGACCTGAACTTAGGAATTCCTATAATAGGTCTTTATAGCTTTTCATAGTCATTATATGAGAAAGAGAAGAGGAAATTGTTAATGAATGAACTGTGGAGAAGAGACCGCTACTTATCTTTAGAGTATAAATATTTATTAAAGAAAAAAATTATTAGTCTGGATGTTTTTGATACAGTATTATTTCGTCTTTTTCATTCCCCGACGGCTCTTTTTTTAAAAGTTGGTGAACTTGCTATTAAAGAAAAGCATGTTCGTTCTGGTCTTACTCCTGTAGAATTTCAGCAGTTACGCATACTTGCAGAGCGGAAAGCCCGTTCTCATATGAAAAAAATAGAGGGGCATAATGAGGTGAATTTGAAGCAAATATATAATTCTATGCCAGCTTCTATTGGTAATGTTGAAAAACTGATGGAAATTGAATTTAAGTTGGAGAAGCAATATTGCTATTTAAACCCAAGCATAATGTCATTAATCTCCGAATTTAAGGCTAAGGGAATTAGAATTTGCTTGCTATCTGATATGTATCTTTCCGGAGAGCAAATCAAAGAACTTCTTATATCAAATGGGTTTCCGAAAGACTGGATTGATTTGCTGCTTGTATCCAATGAAGTCGGGGGAGATAAAGCGTCTGGAAAATTGTTTGAGAAACTATTTTCTACTTACCCTAACATAGAAAAGAAACAAATCGCACATATTGGTGATAATAAAAACGCTGACATTGAAGGAGCGCAGCGTGTTGGAATTAGAGCAATTCATTATGATGTAGTGCCCGCCAATCTTCATAGCCTCTTTGAATGGGAGAGGATTCGGCACGGCGAATTCTTACCCGAAATTGTTTCGCTACGAAAGCTTGCATACAGTATGACAGCAGGGATGAATTTGGAAGATACCTTCTGGTTTCGTTATGGAGCTGTAGTATTAGGTCCTTTTCTAACATTATTCAGCGACTGGGTACTAGAACAATGTGTACGTGAAGGAAAGAATAAAATCTATCCACTGATGAGGGAAGGTGCGCTGCTTTCAACTCTGCTTCAAGAGTCAGCGTTAAAGAGTGAAGTATCTTGTGACATTAAACCAATCTATGTTTCTCGCCAGGCTACATATTTTCCTTCTATTGAAACATTCGACAAGGAGCAGTTAGGTAACATGTTTGAGAAAAAGAATTTTACCGTTGGTCATTTGTTAGAGATGTTTTCGTTAGAAGGCGATGACACCTTGCGAAAATATTGGAAAACGAAACTTACTGCGTGTAAGGACATTATGATTATGCCTGATCAGTCCTTACGACAGTATATCATATCATTTTTTGAACAGTCGGATGTAGTAGAGTATCTTAGCGTATTTCTTAATCAAAAAAGAGAGTTGTTCGTTGAGTATATCCAGCAAGAATGTGATTTTTCTAGTAAAATTGTAACAGTAGACTTTGGATTCAAAGGTACCATTCAGAAATATATGGAATCAGCGCTTTCGATTGCCGGAATAAAAGTAGATATGACCCATTTATTAGCTATTGGAGCAGAGGCTACAAAAGATTGCTTGATTAAAGGTATGGATGTTCGAGGCTGGATGGGAAGCGCTGGTGAAAATAATAATATAATCAAGACTTTTATGCGTAGCCCTGAAGTGTTTGAAGAGCTAATTATGGCGAATTGTGGCTCAACTGTTGGATATGAATATGATAGGAATCATAAGGTTATTCCTGTGCTTGGGGTCAATATATATGATGAGAAGGAATGGCGAAAAAGGGAAGTATGTCAGCAAGGTATATTGCTTTTCCAAAAGCTATGGTTCTATCTAAAGAAAAAAAAGCCATTTGTATATGAACAACTGCTTGAAAGAAAGCAAGAATGGGGAATGTCCCTGCATCGTGCCCTGGATATGCCAATGTACGAAGAAGTAACGAAACTGGGTAGTCTAAGTCATTCAGATAACTTTGGTAGCACTGACGTATTTTGCTTGTGTAAAGATGAGGAGCGGCAGCTTCTGCGTGATATTGGTATTGATTCGTTTCTAAGTCGTACTCGTCGGGGATATCATGACCTTCCTATATACTGGCCACAAGGAATTCTTACACAAGAAGATCCATCTTATTTATTTAAAAAATATTTGTATGAAAGTGAAGCATTCAGTTATTTAGCTATAATGAATGATATGGTTTCAGAAATAAAACAGAAAGGATTTTTAGACATTATTATATATGGTGCGGGCGAAGTGGGAAGTGCAATGATGAAAATTTCTAATATACACCATGTGAATGTTCATGGTATCGTAGATCGCAAGCAATCACTGTGGGGAAGTATAATTGACGGAGTTGAAATTATTTCCCTTGATGAAGCAATAGCAAAAGGAATACATGTATATGCGGTTGCTTCGCTTGCATTTGCGAAGGAAATTGAGAAAGACATTGAAGAACGATACTCTAAATACGATATAAAACCTGTTATATTTACTTCGGTTTCTTCATGAGAAGTATGGGGGAGGCTGTCCCAAAAGTTGCTTTTGACTTTCGGAGCAGCCTCTAAATTTTTTTCAATCATAATCGGTTATTTGCCGATATTAATAATGTATCCTCTAGGGAAAGGATTCGTAAATTGTGAAGACAAATGTTCTTATAACAAGTATTTCGAAAAAAGTCCCGCTTCTCAAAGTGGTCAAGCAGGCAGTATCTCGGGTGACATCTGAAGCCATAATAATCGGTGCGGATAGTCATATGAGCTGTATTGGTTCATATTTTGTTGATCAGTTCTGGCATATGCCCAGGTTGGACGAGCTGAATATTACTGAACTCATCGCATACTGCGAACGTTATAATATTGGAATGATTGTCCCGACTAGAGACGGGGAATTGCTATATTTTGCGAAGCATAGAATATCACTTGCAGAGCGCGGTATTCATGTAATGATCTCCGACGAACAGGCTGTTACAGCATGCCTGGACAAACTTCGCTTTTTTGAAGAACTGCATACTTATCAGTATCCTGTGATTCAGACGACATTGTCTATAGATACGATTAGTGCTACTCGCTATGTGGTAAAGGAGCGCCATGGAGCAGGATCCCACAATATTGGGCTTAATTTGAACAAAGAAGAAGCGATAAATCAGGCCAATAAATTGTCCATACCTGTTTTTCAACCTTTTATAGAAGGTAAAGAATTTAGTGTTGATATGTATATTGATAGGGATAGGACTATGAAGGGAGTCATCGTACGGCAGCGCGAGCTGATTGTACAAGGGGAGTCACAAATTTCTACAACTGTACAGCATCCAATGATTGAAGGTGTATGTATGCGTGTGGCGCAAACCTTACAGCTATATGGACATATCATTTTCCAAGTAATTGAGGATAAGCGGGGCAGTATACATATTATTGAATGCAATCCGCGCTTTGGAGGGGCATCGACACTTAGTATAGCTGCAGGATTAGATAGTTTCTTCTGGTGTTATCTCGAGGCAAGGGGTGAGGAGCTTGCTGCATATCCATTTTGCCGAAGTGAGACAGAGAAGCGTCTTGTACGGCATACAAACGATTGGATAATTGATGTATAGGGGTTTGTGATGTGATGGTAAAAATTAAAGGGTATATTTTTGATTTGGATGATACGCTGTATTGTGAACATGATTATGTACGTTCAGGATTTCGTGCAGTAGCAAGAAAAATGGAAGAGCATAGCAATCAGGATCGAAGCCAACTGTATGGAGCACTTGTTCAGGAATGGAGGCAGAATGGACGGGGTAAAGTGTTCAATGCAGTGTGTGATAGGTTCGATATTAATATCGAAATAAAAGAGCTTGTGCAGGTATACCGTGAACACGAACCGACTGACATTTTTTTATATGACGATGCAGTGAAACTGCTCCGTTATTTGAAACAGAACAATATTCCAATGGGTATAATTACAGATGGAGACCGGCATGTACAATGGAGAAAGATACGAGCACTGAAACTGGATCGACAGATACCATGTATTGTCGTAAGCGATGATTTAGGGCGTGAATGCTGGAAGCCGAGCGAGGTACCTTATCAAAAGGTATTGGATTGCCTAGGGTTACAGCCGAAGGAATGTGTGTACATTGGAGATAATCCGTATAAGGATTTCTGTACTGCACGTATGATTGGAATGCATACAATCCGTGTGATTAGGAACGTGGGTGATCATATGCAGATCAGACTTGCAACAGAATTTGAAGCCGATCAAGAGATCGATTCGTTAGAACAAATCATAGGAACGGTGGAAACGTGATGAAAACGATTATTATTATGCAGGCACGCATGGGTTCCTCGCGTTTGTCAGGAAAAGTATTAAAGAAGCTAGGTGATACAGTAGTTCTGGACTATGATTTATCACGCTGTCGTCAAATGAAACCGGTAGAGGATGTAATTGTGGCTACATCTACACTGGATCAGGATGAGCCGATTGTCGATTGGTGTCGAGAGAATAACGTTTCCTGTTTCCGAGGATCTGAAGCTGATGTTTTATCACGGTACTATGAGTGTGCCAGACTGTATCATCCTGATTATGTCATTCGTGTAACATCTGATTGCCCGTTTGTTGATTATGATTTTGCGAATAGCATCATTGCCGCTATGAAAGAGAATCCGACTGATATTGTTCGGGTAGAAGGCAGACTACCAAGAGGACTAGTTGTAGAGATGGTATCATTTAGGGCACTGGAGTATATGTATCGTCATGGGCATGAGCCTAGACATCGTGAACATGTGACTTATTATGCATATGAGTTTCCAGAGGTATTCACATCGACTACTGTACAAGTACCTGCATCCATGAATCATCCACAGCTACGTATTACCTTGGATACAGAAGAGGACTATGCGCTTTGTCGGGCGATTGCGAGACATTTTGCAGGGGATAAGCTGGTACATTCACAGCAGGTAGTTGATTACTTGCTTGCTCATCCAGATGTAGCAAAGTTGAATGCACATATTCAGCAGAAACCGGTGATATAAACATGCAAGTTGCTTTTCGTGTAGATGCCTCGTATTCTATTGGAACCGGACATGTGATGCGTTGTTTAACGCTAGCACATGAAATAAAAGAGAGGCTGGATGCGGACGTTATATTTCTGTGCCGGACCGATCCTGGAAACATGTGCGATTATATTGCTGCACAGGGATATCGTGTATATCCTATACGTATATCGCAGCCACTGCAGCAGCAAGTAGATGCCCGTACAGTACAGGATATTCTTGTCCAAATTAGCGGAGTAGACTGGCTAATTGTAGATCACTATTCCCTGGATGCTACATGGGAACGTATGATACGCATAAGTGGAGAAGCCAGACATATTTTTGTTATAGATGATTTGGCAAACCGTTCGCATGATTGTGAGATACTACTAGATCAAAATTATTATGATGACATGCAGATACGTTATGGTGGGTTAGTGCCGGCTACATGCAAATGTTTGCTCGGTCCCTCTTATGCACTGCTTCGTCCGCAGTTCAAAGAGGTAGGAGAGAAAGTAAGCCGACATGCAGAACAAGTGCGCCATGTTCTTT